>NZ_JAUSUX010000007.1 GCF_030813795.1 Desulfofundulus luciae
CCGGCATGGAAGCCGGGTGCAACTCCTTTGTGCAACAATGCGGGGAAATTGTCATATGGTTTCAATCCTCACCCGGCATGGAAGCCGGGTGCAACGCGTGGGCCGGAGGTTTACCTTGCGGCTTCATCCTGTTTCAATCCTCACCCGGCATGGAAGCCGGGTGCAACTCCTTTGTGCAACAATGCGGGGAAATTGTCATATGGTTTCAATCCTCACCCGGCATGGAAGCCGGGTGCAACCTAATGCCCGGCCCATGCACCCGGACTGGGTGCGGTTTCAATCCTCACCCGGCATGGAAGCCGGGTGCAACAGGGTTTCGCAAGTCGTCCGATACTGAATCCAGGTTTCAATCCTCACCCGGCATGGAAGCCGGGTGCAACGTTGCGCCGAGAATCACCCGACCACCCCCAAAAAAGTTTCAATCCTCACCCGGCATGGAAGCCGGGTGCAACATCCCGGCGACAGCTACTGACTACATCGAGGCCCTGTTTCAATCCTCACCCGGCATGGAAGCCGGGTGCAACCCCGGTTCTTGACCCGGACAAGCCGGCAGATAGGGTTTCAATCCTCACCCGGCATGGAAGCCGGGTGCAACTCCTGGAGGGAGACTACGCCATCTGCCGCGACGCGGTTTCAATCCTCACCCGGCATGGAAGCCGGGTGCAACTCCACAGATCGGACAGACATTTTTGGGTTTTAATGTTTCAATCCTCACCCGGCATGGAAGCCGGGTGCAACTATCGTCAGCCCGCATTATTTCCCCTTTACTGGGGTTTCAATCCTCACCCGGCATGGAAGCCGGGTGCAACGTGTCGTCTTTCATACTCATTGCTGGCCATCGCCAGTTTCAATCCTCACCCGGCATGGAAGCCGGGTGCAACCATTAGTGCCTCACCTCTTTCGGTTCACCAGCTCTGTTTCAATCCTCACCCGGCATGGAAGCCGGGTGCAACCAGCAGGGTTGGGACGGGGTTGCCGGGTTTTTCTTGTTTCAATCCTCACCCGGCATGGAAGCCGGGTGCAACATGCTCACCGTCCGGGGGCTTAAGCCGGCAACCGTGTTTCAATCCTCACCCGGCATGGAAGCCGGGTGCAACGGGCAATTATGAGGGCATTTGAGGAGGTTATCATGTTTCAATCCTCACCCGGCATGGAAGCCGGGTGCAACCTTAGGGAAACCCTTGAACTAAAGGAAAAGGAGCTTGTTTCAATCCTCACCCGGCATGGAAGCCGGGTGCAACCGCGGGCGGACCCTTCCCTTTCCACCGCCCGCAAGTTTCAATCCTCACCCGGCATGGAAGCCGGGTGCAACTGGAGCATCCGCCTCCGGGACAGGGAGTCCGTCCTGGTTTCAATCCTCACCCGGCATGGAAGCCGGGTGCAACGGGGGGGGTATTCTTTCTTACGGTGATTGGTCTATGTTTCAATCCTCACCCGGCATGGAAGCCGGGTGCAACGACGGCATGAGTACGATTGAGATCGCGAAGTATTTGTTTCAATCCTCACCCGGCATGGAAGCCGGGTGCAACAGGACTGGGTGATTGATCGGGTAGGAGATGATCCACGTTTCAATCCTCACCCGGCATGGAAGCCGGGTGCAACCAAGGCAATTTGCGGGGCATCGTCTGGAACGAACTGTTTCAATCCTCACCCGGCATGGAAGCCGGGTGCAACGGTATGATATAGACAAACAAAAGGAATATAGGAAGGTTTCAATCCTCACCCGGCATGGAAGCCGGGTGCAACAACACAGCCCCCTGGGAAATAGATGACATAATCGTAGTTTCAATCCTCACCCGGCATGGAAGCCGGGTGCAACCCCGCCGGCCGGGGGAAAGTGGCCGGAGAAAGGAGGTTTCAATCCTCACCCGGCATGGAAGCCGGGTGCAACCGCAGGGTTTGACGGAGAAATACCAAGTGAAATCGTAGTTTCAATCCTCACCCGGCATGGAAGCCGGGTGCAACGTTCTGGAGCGCTGGGGTATTAGCCCCGGCCTCCAGTTTCAATCCTCACCCGGCATGGAAGCCGGGTGCAACCAGATTGTGCTAGAGATTTTAAAGCCGCATTACATGTTTCAATCCTCACCCGGCATGGAAGCCGGGTGCAACCCTGTATCACTATTTATTATTTCGTTGATAATATTAAGTTTCAATCCTCACCCGGCATGGAAGCCGGGTGCAACCATTGCGATGCTCCTTCAACTGTGGCGCGAAGATGTTTCAATCCTCACCCGGCATGGAAGCCGGGTGCAACACACCAAGTTGGTGTAGGATTGTAAGACAAGGTAAGGTTTCAATCCTCACCCGGCATGGAAGCCGGGTGCAACGCGGGTCGAGGTCGATGTAGTGGTTGCCGTCCAGGTTTCAATCCTCACCCGGCATGGAAGCCGGGTGCAACGCCTAGCCGGAGGTAAACAATATCACCGGGCGAGAAAGGTTTCAATCCTCACCCGGCATGGAAGCCGGGTGCAACCTCGGCTGAATAACATCAATAGGCTCCCAATCCGTGTTTCAATCCTCACCCGGCATGGAAGCCGGGTGCAACATACGGGCACTATATTGGCTGGCGGTGTATGTGTTGGTTTCAATCCTCACCCGGCATGGAAGCCGGGTGCAACCCCTCTGCATACTTCGGAGTTAAACCAACCTCATGTTTCAATCCTCACCCGGCATGGAAGCCGGGTGCAACCTGACAAACGGCGGAAAGTTCATTGCAACACACAAGTTTCAATCCTCACCCGGCATGGAAGCCGGGTGCAACATTTCTGGGGGTACGGGAACGCAGGGTTTGATAAAGTTTCAATCCTCACCCGGCATGGAAGCCGGGTGCAACGCGGGCGGTGGATGGCTTCACCAGCCCGCACCAGTTTCAATCCTCACCCGGCATGGAAGCCGGGTGCAACAGTTCGCGCACAGGTTCTTTTCCTGTGCGGTTTTAGCGGCCATCCAGCGCGAACCGGGCAGACCGGGGATTTTTTGACCGGCCGGGGCTCCTGTAACTGCCCGGCCGGCCGTAAGAATGCCAAATCGCGATACATCCGGGTTTTGCAGCTCCACTGGGGATCCGCGCACCACCATCTTTGTTTAATCCTTACCCGGCATGAAAGCCTAATACCACACTTACGCCGCCCGAATTTCGCCATGCCCCGCGAGAGCCTTCACAGAATCAGCGGCCCATCGAAGTCCACATACCGGTCCTGGCCGTAAACCCTGAGGGAACCCTCCCTGCCGCCATGCAGTATGTAGATGCGGAGGCTGTCCCGTTTCTCATCGATGACTTTCCGGAGCCTGTAAATGAGTTCCTCGAGCTGAGCCGGTGTTACCCGGCACTCAAAGAGAGAATACTGGACCCGCTGGCCAAAGTTCTTGCAAATTGTTGCCACTTTCCGCAGACGGGCCTGCCCTTCCCTGCTTTCCATATTCACGTCGTAGGCAACGATGATGTCCATCCGCTTCATCGGGCAACAAACGGCGCGTATTCGGCCGCATCCTGGCGAAGATGTCGCGCCAGCAGGCGCGCCTGGATGTGGGGGAGGAGCCCGACGGGTACCCGTTGACCAAGCAGAGGATGGGTGAGCTCCTCCTGTTTCCTTTTCTGATAGGCCTCTAAAAAGGTCCGGCGGGCCCGGTCGGTAAGGTGGATGGCACCTCCCGGCCGCTCCAGGAAATCCTTTTCCGTTATCTGGCGGCGGTTCAGCAGCGTCAGCACCAGCCGGTCTGCCAGGAAGGCACGGAACTCCTCCATTAGATCCAGGGCCAGGGCAGGCCGACCGGGGCGCAGGGCGTGGAGGTAGCCGATCTGGGGATCAAGCCCGACCCCTTCACAGGCCGATACACAGTCATTGACCAGCAGGGCATAGGCAAAGGAGAGCAAAGCGTTCACCGGGTCCCGGGGCGGCCGCTTCGTTCTAATCTCAAAGCGCAGGGCGGGATCGTCCACCAGGATGAGCGAACTCAATACCGAAAAGTATACAGCGGCGGCCCGGCCCTCGATTCCGCGCAATTCATCCAGGTCCTCCGACCTGTTCACTTCCTTCAGGGCCGTTTCCAGCTCCCGGGCGGCCGGTTCAAGCCGGCAGGCCAGTTCGGGGTTATCGCGCATTCCCCGGAGCAGCACGTGGCGGGCATTTCTAATCTTACCGGCCACAAAACGGCGTGCCAGGGCCTTACGACGGCACGCATCCCCGTAGGCCTCGTGCTGGGCCCGCCGCAAAAGGACGTTGCCAGATACCGGCCCGGCGAGGCGGGCCCGGAACTGGCCATTCTGGTCAAACCAGACGATATTCCGGCCGTCCTCGGCAAAACGGTGAATCAAAAAGGGGCTTAAGAGTACGTTGCCGAAAACGGCCAGTCCGCCCAGATGGTGCAGGGGTACCTGGAGCCGCTGAACCCGCTCGACTTCCACCTTGAGCGTATCGTGATCCAGGTGTATGTAGGCGCCCTGGGCTTGAATATACAGGGTATTAAGGAGTTGGTGCATCACTTCCATTCACGCTCCAGCCAGGCAGGGAGATCCCGCAGGGCAAAGGGCATACAGGCGTCCACCAGGGAACAGTCCCGGCAGCGTTCATCTGCCGCCGGAGGTGGCATGGAGCCGATCTGGAGCAACCGTCGCACGTCCAGGACCACCCTTTCCACCTGCGAACGGAGTTCGGGCGTAAAGCGAACCTCCCGCCTCCGGCGTGACCCGTGATGGTACAGGGCTCCCCGGAGCACGGGTCGTCCCAGCATTTCCTCAAGGCACAAGGCCTGGGCGCAGAGCTGCACCTCGTCGGCCCTCCTGGCCCGCCGGGGACCGGCCTTGTACTCAACCGGATAGGGGATGCCGTCCGGCAGGAACTCGACCACATCCGCCCTGCCAATTAACCCCAGACGCTCCGACCAGAGGGGGACGGCCAGCTCAACTCGAACTCCTTCCGCAGTGTAGTCGTGGGGCAGATCCACATTCTCGTGGGTCCGCCGCCCCCGTAAAGTGAAGAGATTTTCCTCCCAAACCTGTTCCAGGTGGATCAACGCGCACTGCCTGGGACAGTATACGTAGTGCTGCAGCGCACTGATGGGGATAGGTTCTTCCACGGCTAGACCAGCCGGGTGATGGTAACACCCGGAGGCACGTTCCCCTCCTCCACCATAACCTCATAGTCATTGAAGCTGCGAGGCACGCTTACCCCTTCTTTCCGGCTCACCCGGACCAATTCGAAGAGCTTGTGTGCCGGAGCATTGCCCTTAGCATTCTCGTGCGTGAAAACCCAGAGACCGCGCACATGCATCTCACCCCTTGAAGCTGAGCGGTCGTACTCGAAAAGGTTCCCCAGGGCCTCCCAAAGGGCCTCGAGATCTTCCTGGCTCACCTCGGTTTGCTGGGCCAGGAAAGGGTTGTAGAAACCGTGAGTCCGGTAAAGGCCGTAAGGTACAATCGGTTTCCGGCCCATCTCAGTGGTTCCAGTTACCAACCGTTCCTGCGTGGTACGAGCCTGACGGGTTATGGAGATGTCCAAGGGAAAGATTGGATCCAGGGAGCGGGCAAAGGTGAGTTGCACGGGTCCTCTCACCTGCCCAGCATTTAAGCCCGTGGCAAGCACGGCCCCAAACATACGGATATCGAAGTATTTAGCACACAGCCGCTTGCGCGCTTCCTCCCGGGTTTCACGGGTGATAGCCTTGCCTTTGTAACTCTTGGCTGCCTCCGCCAAGCGCTGGGCTAGTTGCTGAAGCTTTCTGGCAAGATCCTTCCGCTCTTCTTCCAGGCCCTCTGCGAGCAACCTGGCAATCTCCCTTTGCTTCAAAGCCTCGGCCGAGTAGATGAGTTGACCCCCGTCTAACAGAAAGCCCGCCTCTGCTTTGCGCTGTAGCCAGGCCAGAAGTTCCTCGTCTTCCTGTTCAGTCTCGTTAAGAGGTACCTGCAAGGGCTCTACTCCGGCCTCCTTGAAGGCCTCAAAAATAAGGGTATTCAGAGCCACCTCGCTTTTAATAAAAATATCCTTCTTGAGAACCAAAGCCACATAGTCCCGCACTTTGCGCTTCAAAGCCACATCGGTTATCAGGCCATGCATAGTCTCGGGGTCGATGCGGGGCAGGTTGCCTGCGTCAGGATCACCGTTAGGGTTACCGCTCTTAACGTCAAAGAGCAGTATAAATTCGTGCCGCCTATTGGGTTCTAGGTGTGCCTTTTCCACGCTTACTGTGCACCTCCTCAGCTTTTTCGGCGGAACTCCGCCCGCTGGTGGTAGTAGCCCAAGGCAAACTCAGCCTGAGCTTTAAGGTTTAGGATCGAGGGGAAACCTTGCTGGGCGTCCAGGTAGGAGAGAATCTCTTCCAAAAACCCCTCGATCTCCCGGTAACCGCGTCCCTCCCTACGGATCTTGGGAAGATGGGACACCTTGGCCCGAGCAAGCAAGAGAGCGAGGTTCGCCGCAGGCGCTGCAGCTGTAGCTGCATAGAAACGGTCAGTCAGGGTGCTATTCAGGCTCCATCCAGAAGCGCGCTGTTGGGCTTCTTCCAGCACTGCAAGGAGCCTCCCACAAAGGTAAGCTGGTTCGTTGCGACCGGAATCCAGTCTTTCCATGCTCTTCACTTCCTCCCTCTCATAGGTCAGGGCAAGTTTGAGCAGGGCCGCTAGGGGGTGGAGCGCCCGATGGTTCTGTAGTACCCTGGGATTACGAAAGCGGCGCAACGCAACTCCCAGGAGTCCCTCACGCGGTCTTAGGCCCAAGTAGGCTGCACGCAGGAGGTCCTGGGTGAGGTTAGGATCACCGGCTTTCAGAGCATCCAGAAGGGCTGGGATGGGGAACACTTGCGGTTCCTCTCCCAGAGGGCCCACTATCCTCTGCCCATCTAGAAAAGCCCTGAGATTCTCTCTAAGCCTCCCCACTGAGGCCTCAAACCACTCCCGTACCACCATCCTCCCCTTATTGGCCGAAAGCACTGCCAGGTAAAAGCAGCTTTGATCAATGTTCAGAGCGCTTGTTCTTGCAGTCCAGGGAACGGCCAGTAAAGAATCAAGCTGGGAAAGCTCTGCGGGTGGTCCCGTTTGCCCACCAGCATTGTCCAGCACTGAACCCAGGAGAGTTTCGAGATCGTAGGTTTGGTCTTCGTAGGAAAGCTCCACCTTTTTGTCCAACCAGAAAACCGCAAGCTGGTTTTCCAGACCGCTGGCCTCGGGGTTGCTTACTAAGGCGCGACGGTGTCGTTCGGCGCGGATCAGGTAGTCGAGGGCATCCACCGCGTCGCTCCCACATGTAAAGCAGGTTGGAGCGTTCTCGGTCTGGGTCTTGCCAAAAGAGGTGAAGGCGTCACGGTTAAACGAGCTCACCTGGCACTTCTGACCCAGAACAACCACTTCACGCGGCAAGATGCGGAGCACGGGTCCTTCTTTACCGCATATAGAACAATAAGCCCTATTTTTTGCCATCAGCTCCCGAGCGAGGTACTCTGACCAAAAGGCCTGCACCGCCCCGTCCTCGGTGAGGTTCTTTCCCTCCACCCGGAACTGCACAAGATCCCTAGGCCCGACCCGCTCCCGAATCTGCTCTACATCGGATGATTTTAGAAAAGCAAGCAGTTGTGCCAGTTCCAGGAGCCCGGTCTCTCGATGGGCTTCCTCCAGAAGAGTCAGAAAGCCTTCATGCAGGAGCCTGGCTTCCTCTTCCTTACCGGGCTCGGCCTTGCCCAGGGCGTAGCGAGCATCGTCCGAGAGCAGGTAGGGCTTGAGGTTCTTCTTCGATGGGGTGCCGGAACGCTGCCGATCTGGTGCCAAGAAAGCGCGAACTTCTTTCTGCGTATACGGCCCCTCTAGATAGGGCCTGCCCTTCTCAAGGTTCACAATCCATTTAGGCACCTTCGGCTTGTACCCTGTTGGCGGTAACTCGCCCTCCCGCCGAAAACGCTCCGCGGCATCGACCAGGGCTCTAAGCATTTTCTCCCTCCTCCATCCGGTAAAGCTCCTGGTACTTCTCTGGCGGCACCTTAAGCCAGCCCTGTTCCAGCCGCGCCGGGAAGAAGAAGGCCTGGGTATAGCCCTGAACCCGCCTAGCGCCTTGCGGACCATGCCGCATGAACTCGAGATCTACCCGCTTCTTACTTGCCACGAAGGCGATGTCGAAGAGCATTATTCCCAAGTCCAGGTTTAAGGCCGGGTCGGGGCTCTCCCCATCGGCAGGTGCAAAAAAGGCCGCAAATTCCCTGGTGCCGAGATAGGGCCGGTGATAGCACTGACCCCTCTCCACGCGGCGGTTAAACTGGTCGCGGTACTTGTAGACCGGATCGGTGGCCCAGGGCTGCAGGGACATTTCCGCCCGGATCAGGTAGGCCACGTTCTTAAGCACCAGGCTGCAACGCTGCTGGCGGGCATCCTCCACAAAGAATGGGTTGCTTCCCTGGCGCCGGTCTATCTCGTTGCGCAAGATCACCATTTCGCTCCCCATATTGAGGACGCCAATAGCTCTAATCTCATAATGGAACTCCGGTTTCCAGAAAATGGCCTCCAGCACCCCCCGTGCTGCCGAAGGGGTCATGACCGGGTAGCTTACCCTTTCCACCTTAAATTCCGGGCGAGTAAAGCAGGCATACTCACCCCACACTTTAACCGTAACCATTCCGGTCCGCTCCACCTGAACACCCCCGTGTTTGTTTCGATTCTCACCAGGCACAGAGGCCGGGTGCAACCCCGCTCTACGGTGCGGCATGGGACAGCATTGCTTGTTTTAATCCTCACCCGGCTTCTATGCCGGGTGCAACGACGTCAGCCAGGACAGGGAGCAACCGTGACCAAGCGACCTCTTAAACAATTAGATCACCGGGGTCGTAAACGGGCCCCACCAGTCCCAGGCGCTCGTCGTATCCCCCGGTCCAGCGGTAGAATCCCTCCCCAAGGGGCTCCAGCAGGCCCTCTTTTTTGAACTTTGCCGCTTCGTGCCGGAAGAGGCCGACCAGGTAGGGCTGCAGGCGCCGCCAGGTCGTACGGCCCGGCTGCTTCAGCCACTCCTCAAGCCGCTCACCAGCCTCACCGTACGGGACGACTACCGAAACCATCTCCTCCTCAATCAGGCGGTAAAGGCGGGCCACTTCCGGATAGTTCAAATCCTGGCGGTATTCCTGAATTCTTTTCTTATCCAGGTCCACATCCGCAAAGAGCCTACGGAAATATTGCCGGTAGAGTTCGGGATCGTGAAGGCTTTCGGCCGGGCGTCCTTTTAAAAGGAGCCGGGCTTTTTCCAGACCAGCTTTATACGGTCCCCGGGGAGCCCTGCCCTCAGCCGGCTCAAACACAACAACCCGCCCCTTGGCCAACCGCCCCTCCCGGTTGCACCTTCCGGCCGCCTGGACCACCCGGTCCAGGGGCCCTACCGCCCTAAAAACAACCGGGAAATCCAGGTCTACCCCGGCCTCCACCACCTGGGTACTGACCAAGCGCACCGGCTTTCCTTCTTCCAGCCGGCACGATACTTCAGCCAGCACCCGGCGCCTGTGGGCCCCGCAGAGGAGTGTGGAAAGGTGAAACACATCAGGCAAGTCGCCCAGGGCCTTAAGCAGTTCCAGCGCATCCCGGCGGGAGTTGAGAACCACCAGCACTTGCTGCAATTCCCGGATCTCACCCGCCAGGTCATCCCACGAGAGCGGTTCATCCCACAGCTCGTAATCCACCCTTTTCAGCCGCTGGAAATGTTCACGGTACCGGGGCACGATCTCACGCACCTCAAGACCGTAAAACTCCCGGAGGTAAGGCGTATCGTCAAAGGCCGGCTGGGTAGCAGTGGAAAGGACCAGGGTTACCCCATAGTCCTCCACCAGTGCCCTCAAAACATCCAGGGTAGGCTTGAGGATTTCGGGAGGCAGGGCCTGCACTTCGTCCAGGAGGATGATGCTCCGGGCCAGGTTGTGCAGCTTGCGTGCCCGGGCGGGACGATTGGTAAAAAGGCTTTCAAATAATTGAACTGTAGTGGTAACTATCAATGGAGCGTCCCAGTTTTCAGCCGCCAGGCGTAGCCGCAAAGCCAATGGGTCCTGTCCTTCGTCTTCGGGCACGGGCACCTGGCTGTGATGCTCCAGGACGGCTTCATTCCCCAGCATTTTCCGGTAAACATCCGCCGTCTGCTCGATAATGCTTGTATAAGGAATAGCCACAATCACCCGGCGCTTGCCGTGCAACACGGCGTGCTTCAGAGCGAAGGCCAGGCCGCTCCTCGTTTTCCCGCCGCCGGTGGGCACGGTAAGGCGCCAGACGCCGGGCGGACCTTCGGCGGCCCGCAGACAGGACTCGTAAACCTCGCGGCGGACCCGGTTTGTAGGAGTATCTGCATCCCGGGTCGCAAGAAACGACTCCTGGTTTTTCACAAACCGGGTCCAGAGCTCGGGGATTTCCGGCCAGCCTCTTCTCACCTGTGCCGGCTCCGGAGCGAAGTGCGCCTCCGTGTCCAGGTAATCCGCGTCCACCAGGGCAGAAAAGAGCATACGGATGAAAAATTCGCGGCGGGTGTCCCGGGCGGGGAGTGGACGAAGAGGGGGAGGCTTGGGCAGCGTTTCAATCCTCATCCAGTGTAAAAACCGGGTGCAAAATATCGAAAGAGACTCAGAGTTCTTTTGCAAGAATTCCTCCAGATCCTGAGCCAGGCGGCCGGCAGCGGCAAGCCCGGAGTGGTGGCCGCAGACGGGCAGGGCAATATCCTTCCAGCCTTCCGGGTCTTTTGCCCCTTTGCATAAAAGACGGTAAATCAGGGCGGCCCCCCACACAGCATGCGGCACGCGGGGATATTTTTCCCCCCGGTACTGCGCCTGCAGGTATTCTTGAAAGGAGGGATTGAACTTCCCCAGGTCATGAAAGAGGCCGGCCCAGGCAGCATGGGCTTCACCGCCGAAGGGCCGGGCGAAGGCAGACGCTTGCTCAGCTACTTTCTGCAGGTGAGAGACCAGATCGTGCCAAACCTTCTGCGCATTTGGCGTATGAGCATAATAGTGAAATATATGTTCCATGCTCCACTTCCCGGTCCAATCCTCACCCGGCATGAAAACCGGGCGCAACTTTTTTATGAACAAAATTCGACCCAGTACAGGCTAACTCCTCCTTTTCAGGTTAAGTTTTCCACGGAAGAACAAAAAATTTGCAGGCTTATGTTTTGCGGGCCTGCAACTTGCTCCGAGAGCCGATCAAAAATGAAGATTATACTATTGACATCATGTACTCAACAAAACCGCTTTGATATAAGTCGAGATGTACCACAAAAATTGAAATACCATTGCCTTCTATATACTTTAGGGATATAATATTTAACGTTCTTAAGTAATCCATATTAATCGGACAGGAAGGTGAATTTGGGTTGCTCAGAGTTTTGAAGGGCGATAAAAGGAGATTGCTGATGGTAGCCCTGCTGATTACCATGTTGACTTCCGCCGTAAACCAAACAGTGGTAGCAACCGCCATGCCCCGGATAGTTGCCGATCTGGGTGGACTGGACTTCTATAGCTGGCTGGCCACCGCCTACATTCTTACCTCAAGCGTGGTGGTACCCCTGGCCGGAAAGTTCTCCGACCTCTGGGGACGGCGGCCTTTTTTCCTGGCCGGGGTAACTCTTTTTTTACTGGGTTCCTGGGCTTCCGGTCTGGCCCATAATATGCACTGGCTCATTGCCGCCCGGGCCGTGCAGGGCCTGGGCGGCGGCATGTTAATGGCCATGAATACCATTACCATCGGGGATCTTTTCCCACCGGCCCAGAGGGGACGCTGGCAGGGGATAATGATGAGCGTATTTGCCCTGGCCACCCTCCTGGGTCCCACTCTCGGCGGGTGGATTACGGACCACTGGAGCTGGCGCTGGGTCTTTTACGTAAGTACCCCCTTCGGTTTCCTTTCGCTGGTCCTGCTTTTTTATGCCCTGCCGCCTAACCGGGCAGCACATAAACCACGGGTCAACTACTGGAGTCCGGTGTTATTGACTGTTTCCGTGGTTGGTCTGTTGCTGGCACTGACCTTTGCCCAGCAGGATTTGAGCTGGGCCACCCACCGTGTGTTACTTGGCTTTGCAGTGGCAGGAGTGTCCGGTATCCTTTTTGCCCTGGCGGACAGCCGGGCTGAAGAACCATTACTCCCACCCTGGCTCTGGAGGAACAACATTTTCGTTGTTTCTACCATAACCCTTTTTTTAGTTACCCTGGGCATGTTTGCCATTACCCTTTATTTGCCCATGTACCTGCAAATCGTGACGGGTGTAAGCGCGACATACTCCGGTACATTGCTTACGCCCATGATGCTTTCGGTCATGATTGCAGCGGTGGTCAGCGGACAACTGATTTCCCGGTTGCGGCACTATAAAATCTTCGCCGTATCCGGCCTGGCCGTTGCCACTGTCGGCATGTTTTACCTGGGGCGGCTGCCCGTCGATGCCACCCATGCCATGGTCGTCGCCGGCATGATTATCAGCGGTACCGGAATGGGTATAGCCATGCCCACCTTTACCGTGGCCGTACAAAATACCGTGCGCCGCACGGAGTTGGGAACAGTTACGGCCGCTTCCCAGTTGTTCCGCAGTATTGGCGGCGTTTTTGGTAGCGCTCTCACCGGCAATATTGTTTTGACCGATTTAAGCCACCGTCTGGCGGGTCTTTTGCCACCCGGTGCACCGGCAAAAGTTGACCCCGGTCAGGTCCTGGGCCGTTTGATGCAGATGCCCGGCGATCCCCGCCTGTCCCTGCTGAAACATGCTTTTTCTCTCAGTATTACCCACGGTTTTTTCATCGGAGCTATCCTTTTGACGGGGGGTCTGATGGCTTCCCTGTTTCTCGAGGACCGGGAATTAAAGGCGCGGTGGGATGACCAGCCGGCAATGGAATGAAGGTTGCCGGCAGGATTGCACTTGTTTTAGTGCAGGGAAGGAAAAATCAACCTGCCTGACGAATGGTTTTAAAAGGCAGTTAATGCTAATAAAAGGAGGCGGTCAATTAAGACATGGGTGCCAAAAAAATTCTGATGCTTGTCGGCGATTATGTGGAGGACTACGAAGTAATGGTGCCGTTTCAGGCGCTGCAGATGGTCGGGCACACCGTTCACGCGGTCTGCCCCGGAAAGAAGGCCGGGGAGAAAGTACGCACGGCCGTGCACGACTTCGAGGGGGATCAAACCTACAGCGAAAAGCCCGGCCATAACTTCACCCTGAATGCTTCTTTTGATGAAGTGAAGGCGGAAAATTACGACGCCCTGGTGATACCCGGCGGGCGTGCGCCGGAGTACATCCGACTGAATCCCGCGGTGCTGGAAATAGTCCGGCACTTTGCCGGAGCCAACAAGCCCATCGCCGCCATTTGCCACGGCATACAGGTACTGGCGGCGGCAGGTGTGCTCCATGGGAAAACCTGCACGGCCTACCCGGCGGTAAAACCCGAAGTGGAAAATGCAGGAGGCAAATGGGTGGATGTAGAGGTAAGCGGGGCTTGCGTTGAAAGCAACCTGGTCACCGCACCAGCCTGGCCCGCCCACCCCGGGTGGCTTGCAAAATTCCTCAAGCTCCTGGGAACAAGGATCGAACCGTAAGAAGCCCAAGGATGAGAGGAGCCCGGCCTGCAAAGGGACTCCTCTTTTTGTTACGACCCGGGAAGGGTTTTTAAAACCTTTGCAGAAAATTTCCTTGTCTAGTTGCCGGACTGGAGAAGAGAGGAGTCCTGTGCGCATGAAGGTGGGTGTGGGGTATAGTTTACATCCGGACTCCCGGGAAGCCGCAAGGAAGGCGGCACGGTTCGCCATGGCCCGATCGGGACCGCCCGCCCTCACATTTCTGTTTACCACCGAAGGGTACAATCAGGAAGAGATCCTCGAAACAGTGATGGCCGAAACGGGGACTCCAAAACTAGTCGGCGCGTCCGGAGCGGGAATCATCACGGCAGAAGGGATCAAAAAGCACGGTGTGGAAGTGGTGACGCTCGCCGGTGAAGGGATCACGGCCAGGACGGCCCTGGTGGAAATGCTGAGCGAACGGGCCGACGAAACGGGCAGGGAACTGGCCGAAAGACTCCTAAGCGGGCCGGCTCCAGGCGAAGGCACTGTATTTGTATTTCCCGACGGCCTGGCGGGCAACATTGCGCGCATGCTACGCGGTATTTACGACGTACTGGGCCCCCGGTTTACATATGCAGGCGGGGGAACCGGAGATAATATGCGCTTTTTCAGGACATACCAGATGACCGAAACCGGCGTGACCAGCGGCGCGGTAGCGGCAGCCCTGGTTGCCGGCTTTTCCTTTGCTACCGGCATCGGTCACGGCTGGGAGCCTTTCGGTCCTCCGCTGCTCATCACCAGGACAAAGGGCAAGGTTGTCTTTGAAATTGACGAGCAGCCGGCCTTTCGGGTCTACTCGCGCCGGCTCGGGGGGATAACGGGCGAAAAGTTTCCCGACTGCGCCGTCCGCCACCCGCTGGGGGTACCGGATTTGAGCGGAAGATTCATTATCCGCGATCCTTTCAAACTGGGTGCAAACGATTCGATTGAATTTGTCACAGAAGTGCCTTACCGTGCCGTGGCCTACCTCATGCGCTATACCAGTCCCGAAAGCCTTATGCGGGCGGCCCTCGAAGCAACAGTGCAGGCCAGGAATTCTGTGAAATTTCCCGGGTTTGCCCTGATCTTCAACTGCGTATCCCGTTTTCTGTTAATGGGAGAACATGCAGACCGGGAACTGGAAGATATCCGGAATACACTGGGCGGGTTGCCGGTGGCGGGTTTTCTGACTTTTGGGGAAGTGGGCAGTTACTCCAGCGGCCCCCCACTCTTCCACAACAAAACTTTCCTCTTCGCCATGGGAGGGACGTCTTTTTGATGAACTCCAGTGCGCTGGAGCTGGCCTTTCTGTACGAGGTTTCCTCGCTTGCCTGGCCCGGTTCAGAAGCAGACCTTTTCGATGAAGTAATAGAAAAAGCGGTGCGGCTTTTCGGGGTCCAGCGGGCAGCCCTTGTCCTCCACGACGACACAGGGCAGTCTACCTGCCATACCTGGGGCTTCGGCCAGAACAAAATAAACGTTCTCAAGGAACGGCCCTGGCAGAACCGGGATCCGGGGAGGGTCTATCTTAAGGAACTGGGGAGCCCTCCCCTGGGGAATCTTTACCTTGAAAGAAACGAAGATTTCCTGGAGAACGAACGCCGCCTGCTGGACGTGTTTTCCGGGCGGCTGGCAAATATTCTGCAGCTCCACATCTGGGAGAGGAAAACCAGAAAGCTGAGAGAACGCTTCCGGCTGGTTTTCGAAAACATGCCCATGGTGGGTGCCCTATCCTTTGACCGGGAGGGAAGGATTTTACACTACAACCGGGAAGTGCAGAAAATCCTCGGCCAGGGTGTGCTGCCAAAGGACGGGGACTGGTTCACCCGGATCAGGCCTGCGGCCGATTTTCAAAAGCTCCTGACCCGGACGTGGGAAACCGGTCAGGTTGTCGGGCCCGGGGAATGGCAGATTCAAACGCCGGAGGGAGACCTGCGGTGGGCGCTTTTAACCCTGGTCCCTGTGAAGCAGGACGAAAAAGTGGAAGAGGTTTTCTGCATGATCATAGACATAACCGGGCGAAAGCAAATGGAGGAAGAACTCAGGCGTCTGAGCGCTTTTGACAGCCTGACCGGCCTTTATAACCGCAATTATTTCGAGCAAAAAATCCGCCAGCTGGATGAAGAGGGCGTGCGGCCGGTAAGCGTCATTGTGTGTGACGTAGACGGGTTGAAGCCGGTCAACGACTGCCTGGGTCACAGGCAGGGGGACGAGTTGCTTCAAAAGGTTGCCGCCCTGATCCGCGAAGTATTCCCCGGAGAAGAGGCCTTCCGGGTAGGCGGCGACGAGTTTGCCGTCATCCTGCCGGCAAGGGACAGGGAAGCGGCACAAAAAGCCTGCTCGATCTTAGTTGAAACCCGGGAGAAGTTCAACATGGGGCACACTGTCGTACCGCTCAACATTTCCGCCGGGGTGGGTGTTACGGAGAATCCCCGCAGGTCCGTTTACGACGCTTACAAGCAGGCAGACGATGAAATGTACCGTGACAAGTTACAGCGCTGTGCTGCAGAGAGGTACGATATCGGCCGTTCCATCCTGGCAGCGCTTTTCAGGAATTACCCCCACATCGAAAGGCATGCCGGGCGGGTTAAGGAACTGGCAAGGCTACTGGGGGAGGCAGCAGGCCTTTCCACGGAGGAGATGGACAACCTGCTCCTGCTGGCCGAGGTGCACGACATTGGAAAGGTGGGCCTCCCGGATCACATCCTGCGTAAAAATGAATCACTCACAAAAGAAGAAGAGGAAGAAATGAAACGCCACTGCGAAGTGGGATACCGGATTGCCAGGTGCTCACCCGGACTGACCCCGGTGGCCGAGCTAATCCTGCAACACCACGAGTGGTGGGACGGGCGGGGGTACCCGCAGGGTTTAAAGGGGGAAGAAATCCATCTCTTAAGCCGCATTCTTGCCATAGCCGACGCCTACGAGACCATAACCGCCGTGCGGCCCGGCAAAAAAGTCATGTCCGCCGAGGAAGTGATGACAGAACTCAAGCAAGGGGCAGGAACCCGGTTCGACCCTCACCTGGTGGGAATTTTCCTTAAACTGCTGTAAAACCCCTCTGCTGCTTTCAGTGATACCATAGAACCGTGAAAAAATTCGCATGTATCTAACTATGCTGGCTACATCCACTATCATCATTTTTCTACTTCCTCGTCCAACCGTACGGTCAATACCATTTGCAGGACAACTACCAGACCAAAGTGCCACCGTTCCTCCCACACTAGATTTTTCTAGATACAGCTTTGCAAATTCAGTAAACAGATAAAAGGCAAACTGCCAGTTCCCCTCCTGCTCGACGCCCCATCGGTGCGCCTCCTTCCCGGGGGCCACGTGGGTACGCGCCAGGCAGCCTACCTCGTCGCCACGGTGGCTAACCGCGAACGCCGGTCCCGCGGCAATGTTTGTCACACGCACCACGTCCGGCGGGACTTGGGCACCGAAAGTGGCCTCAAGTGCGCCAACTGCCGGCCAGACGAGCGCCTTCGGGTGTTCCAGGTACCACGCCGCTCTCTTGTATTCGCTGTGCCCGGCGGCCGCCAGGTAGTTCTCCACCACCGCTTCCGGCCGGTCCGGCACCGCACCCCCGGTTGCCGGCTGGCTACCGCCCGGCACTTTTAAGGGCTGACCGGGGGTGCACTTCCGGTCAGCCCACCATCACTACACCAACACTATCCCTATACCTTGACCTGTTCCTCCAGCCGTTTGGCCACCGCCAGGACCTCCTGAGCTGCGGAGGCTATCTCCTGGGTGGAAGCCGACAGTTCCTCGGCTGTGGCCGCAATCTCTTCTGCGGAAGCCGAAGTTTCTTCCGACACTGCGCTTGCATTCTGGACCCGTTCAAGCACGATGTCCTTAGCCTTCACAGTGTTATCCATCTGGAGATAAGTTTCCTCGATCATGGGCGTAATGGCAGCCACCGAATCGAGTATGTCGTCGAAGGACTTAACTGTGTTCTCAACCTTTTCCAGCTGATCAGCTACCTGCTTGCTCACTTCCTCTGAAGTATTGACAACTTCACCGGTTGCCGAGGTTATTGTGTCCAGCAAAACCCTTATCTTGTTAGAAGACGCCCGTGACTCTTCGGCCAGTTTGCGAACCTCTTCCGCTACTACTGCAAAGCCGCGGCCGGCATCCCCTGCACGTGCCGCCTCAATGGCTGCATTCAACGCCAGGAGATTTGTCTGGTCCGTTATTGCATTGATCACTTCCAGGATTTCGCTAATCTGGTCGACGGAACCGCTCAAGCCTTTCAATCTCTCAGCAACTAACTGGAAGGATTCGCGCACGTTCTTGATGGATGCAACCAGTATATCCAGCTCTTTCTTGCCCACATCTGCCAGCCTGGAAGTTTGTTCACTGTTTGTTTTGACGTGGCCGAGCTCAGTGTAGACTTTATCCAGGCTGGAGGTTATGTCCTCCATAAGTTTGACTATTTCCTGCAGGTGACCCGCCTGGTCCGAGGCCCCGGCTGCCACCTGCTGGATGGCCCTGGCCACCTCTCCGGAAGAAGAGGCAATCTCTTCGGACGCTGCGCTTAAGGTCTCAGAATTTTTCGCCAGGGTTTCAGCGTCTTTCCTGAGACCTGAAAGCAGGGAGGCAGTAATAGCCCTGGCTATTATAAAGGTCAGGACCAGGGTGACCAGGATTATTATGAGGGACGCAACCAGCATGGACCATCTCAGCCCTGCCGCCCTCTGCAGCACTTCAGACCTTGGTGCGGTGACCGCTATAGACCAGCCGGTGCTCTTGACTGGAGCATAGGCTATTATGTACCCCTGGTTCCGAAGTGTGTAATCCGCCACACCTTCCTCTCCCCTGGCCATTTTGGAGACTGCTGCCGCCAGGGTCCCCAGAGACTGGTCGGATTTGGCCTGCTCCAAAATGTTCTCCTGGGCTCTGACCTTCTCAAAGTCCTTATGAGCAATGATCTTACCGGTGCCGTCAACAGCAAAGGCGTATCCAGAGCGGGCGTAGGTGATGTTTCCGACCAGCTCGCTGAACCTCGCCCCGTCCACCACACCTACCAAGACGCCGGTTATTTCATTGGTAGAATAGTGGCGTACGGGCGTGGCATAGGCAATTACCACTGTGTTGTCAATCCCGCTGATAATGGTGCTGGAGACTACCGTTTTACCCGTCAGGGCGGCGCGGAAGTAATCACGGTCTGCGATGTTAACCTTACTTCCATTGGAGAAAAGGGCATTTCCTTCCCTGTCCGCAATACCAAATTGCTTGAAGCCCAGACCTTCCACCCTTTTTTGCTCACTGGACAGGGCTTTTAACTTTTCATCCAGCGTTGACTCACGGTCACCCTGAATACCGCGGATAACGTTGCGGTTGGCTATGGTCTCCAGAATGTAAATCCGCGCCTGAACACGGCTGTCCACGGTTTCGGCGGCCTGCCTGGCCAGTTTCAGCATGGCATCCCTGGCTTCGCTCTCCACGGCACTCCCGGCGCGTTTTTCGCTTATAAACGCCAGCACCAGGCACCCGATGAGGACTATCAACCCGAATAAAAGAGTCATCCTGATTTGCAGCCTTCCCGTAAATTTTCCCTCCATACCTGCTTCAACCCTTCCTTATTCTGAATCCTAATTCAGGTGGCAGGGTGCCCCCACACTAACAGAAATAATCGCATCATTCCATGAGGTACAGCTTTTAAAAAAGCCGGAATAGTGGAACTACTACTGCCATGGTGCCCACTTTGAACAGTCTGCCTTCGGTCCGCACGGTGGACAAACCGGGCTTCGGTGTTCCCGGGCAGGGAAAAAGAAATCCGCCTCTTGAGCCGCACTCTTGCCATAGCAGACGCCTCGCAAAGTCTTGACCGCCTGCCGGACGAAAAAGCCAAACCCGGGAAACAGGCTACAACCGCTACAGGAAGAAAAAGGTACAATCTTCCCCCGGAGGTTTTTCATCCGGAGCGGACCGCGGCCGTCACCGCACCTGCTTGAACAAAAAGAAAATTTCTCCCAGAATAGCCAGAAGAGTTGCTATCCCCCCCCCCCCCCCGTCAATATTTACCATTTCGTCCCCGGGGATTCGCAGGAAAGCCTCCACTACCCGGGGGTCAAACTGACTGCCCGCGCACCGCTTCAGTTCATTGAACGCCTGGTCCGGGGTAAGTGCTTTCCTGTAGGGCCTGGCGGAGGTCATGGCGTCGTATGCGTCGGTCACGCGGATTATGCGCGCCAGGAGCGGAATTTCTTCTCCTGAAAGCCCGTCCGGGTAACCCCCGCCGCCGTAGTCTTCGTGGTGGTGCCGCACGGCTGCCGTAACCCCGCCGGGGAACCCGGCAGGTTCCAGAATCCTGGCCCCCACTTCGGGGTGACCCTGCATTTCTTTCCTTTCTTCCGGAGTGAGGGGACCCGGCTTGAGAAGAATGTTCTCGCAGACGCCAATTTTGCCGATGTCGTGCAGGAGCCCGGCCATGTACACCTGCTCCTGTTCTTCGGCACCGAGTCCCATCAGGCGGGCACACAAACGCGCCAGCTTTGCAACCCTCAAGGAGTGACCCCTGGTGTAAGCGTCCCTGGCCTCCAGGGCAGCCGCCAGTGCTTGCACGACATTCAGGTAATATTTCCGCAGCGAGGAATACAGGCGGGCGTTTTCCAGCGCCAGGCCCAGTTGAGAGGCAATGATGACCAGATATTCGACTTCCTCTTCCGACCAGCGCCGCGGCACGGGAGAATAGATCTTTAAAGTGCCCAGGGTCTTTCCACCCGCTTTCACCGGCACGACAACCAGCGCCCGCACCTCGGGCACGGAGTAGGGGAGGCGCGTACTCGTCACGGCATCGGCCAGGTCCTCCACGACCACAGGCTCCCCCTTTTGGAGCACCTCGCCCAGCAAATTGCCGTCCGGCCGGATACGGCCCGTCTCCACCTGCAACCCCGGGCTCATGCCCACATTACCCCTGAGCACCAGGTCGCCGGTACTCTCGTCAAGCAGCCGCAGCACACACCACCGGGCGCCCAGCACATCCCGCACGCCACCCAGAGCGGCTTCAATGATCCGGTCTGCATCGAAACTGCCCGACACCACCTGTCCTACCTCGAGCAGCCGTTCCAGCATGGCCGCCCTTTCCTGAACCCTCCGGAAAAGCCGGGCGTTCTCCAGCGCCAGGCCCAGAGCGGTGCCCAGGGTGGTCAGGAAAACAGTTTCCTCCCCGGTGAAGTGCTGCCCTCCCGGCCTGCCCGCCAGGGTGAGCACCCCCGTCACCCTGCCTCCGACTGTAAGAGGTACCGCCACTGCCGGTCGCTTTCCTTCGGCTGCGTTTTTTTCATCGTCAAAGTGCGCGGCGGCAGCTTCCCGCCCGACCGCGGCTATTATTTCCCCTGCGGGAATAATCCCCGGCCCGTTGTCCGGCTCCAGAGCGGCCGCCACTTCGGCGGTTGCCGCCCCTGGCTCCGCCTCGTCCAGCATAAGCACCGAGCCGCCGGCGGCCCCGGTCAGCCCCAGCACCGCCTCCAGCCCCTGCCGGGCTGCTTCGGCCACCTCCAGGCTGCTGGAAACAGTTTTACTGAACTCAAAAAGGGCTGTAAGTTCGTTCACCTTCTTCTGGAGTTCTTGCCCGGTGTACAGGAGCCGGGCTACGGTCTCCGCCACTGCCTGCATCATCCCCGTGGCAGCCGAGAGCCGCTCTTCACTCCAGACTGGTACCTTTATGGCCGCCGCCAGAAGCTCTTCGTGGCCAATGCCCGTTTCCCGGGCTAGTTGCAGCACTGCTTCTTTTGCAAGCTCCTGCAGCGCCACACTGCCGCCCATCAGCACCGCCGCCAGCTCCCCCGCCACATTTAAAGGCGTTGCCAGGTGCACCAGGCCGGCATGACAGGTGTGGGTAACCGCCTTCCCTGCGCTCGCGGCGGCTCTGACCGTGGCTGCCCGCGAAGCCGCACACCTGGCCTTTCCTTCCGGGTTGTTGTTTATCAAAGCACAGAAAGAGCACAGGTTGGTGATTTCGGTAAGCAGGCGCCCGTCCGGGTAAGCGATCAGGGCCGACAGTCCCAAAGCCCGGCTCATGGTTTCTTGAAGTTTTTGTAAATATTTTAGTTCTCCGTAGAGCTGCATCAGCTTCCCCTTTCCACGAAATCGACGAAATATCCTGCTTACAACACCTGCCCGAGAACTCCTGTTTGCTGTACGGCAGTTTTGCTTGTCTAATAGCCGGTTCTTCTACAGCCTTTCTGTGAGACGGTTCCGTACCATCGGTACTTTTGGATTTTCTTTCTACTTCCCGGCGTGGAATCCTTCTCTAAAACGAAAAAGTTGCTTTCCTGTCGCAAATTTTGTCCCGTTCTGAGGTCAGGCCCCGGGCGGCCTTCCTGAAGGCAAAAGAAAAACCTTCCGTTCAGGAAGGCGAATGATGGGCCGACGATACTTGATTTTCCTGGTGGGCGGGGTAGGAATTGAACCTACGACCTTCTGCGCGTCAAGCAGACGTTCTCCCACTGAACTACCCGCCCACATGCGGTTATAACACCTTATATTATGACGTAAACCGGGGAGGTTGTCAAGGGGTACTACGACTTTCGCCAGCGGGCAAAAAGGCCTTTTTTCGGCACGTCCCTGGCAGTCACCAGGGTCGACCGGGCCAGTTCCTCATCCTTTAAGCGAAAGACTACCTCCCCCACCCTTTGTCCGGCCCGAACGGGGGCGGTAAGAGATGGCACCATCTTCACTTCCCTTTGCACCCGGGAAAGCTGGTCGCGGGCCAGGTCAACCTCCACGGGAGCGGCAACAACAACGGGTACTGTACCGGCCAGGCCGCTGGCAACGGGTAGCCGGGCCACCTCTTCCCCTCCAGCAGCCAGGGTCACCCGCGCCACTTCGTTAAAACCATACTCCAGAAGGGTGACGGCATCCCGGTAGCGGTTGGCACTGTGGAGCACCACCGCAATAAACCGGCGGTCGCCCCTGGTGGCCGATGCAATCAGGCAATTACCGGCCCGGGGGGTGGAGCCAGTCTTTACCCCGTCAATGCCCGGGTAACTGCCTTCGCGCAAAAGGCGGTTGGTGTTGAAAATGGTTTCTTTACGATTGGAATCGCAGAAGCTGACGGTAGTTTCCCGGGTACGTACCATCCGGTTAAAAAGGGGGTTTTGCAGGGCGTAACGGGTAATCACGGCCAGGTCGCGGGCGCAACTGTAATGCTGGGGATCATGGTAACCGTTGGTGTTGGCAAAGCGGGTGTGCAGGGCCCCCAGGACCAGTGCCTTGGCATTCATCATCCTGATAAAGTCCTCTTCCGAGCCGGCCACATGTTCGGCGATGGCTACGGTGCTGTCGTTGGCCGACATGATCAGGGCCGCCTTGAGCAGGTTTTCCAGGGTAATTTTTTCGCCGGCGCGCAGGTCCAGCACGGAACCCGTACCCACGGCTGCGGCATTGCGGCTTACGGTTACCACGTCGTTTAAACGGCCGTACTCCAGGGCAATGATAGCCGTCATGATCTTGGTCAGGCTGGCCGGCTCACGCCTTTGTAAGCCGTTTTTATCGTAGAAAATCCGCCCTGTGCGCGTATCCATGAGCACGGCAGCATCCGCAGTAACAGAAGGCGGGACGGCTCCTGCAGGCGCAGGGAAGGACAAAAGCAAAGCGCCAGACAGGAACAATGTCAGGCTTAAAATGAAGGCAGAATACCGGATGACGGCTGAGGTTTTCATAAGCGGCCCGCCGCCAGTTTTTTCACCTGTTTTCCGTTTCAAAGCGACCCCTTCCTTTCACCCCTTTATTTTTCCTCGCCTGCCGGGCGCTTTATGAAAACAAAAAAAACCAGCCGCAGGAAAAGGCTGGTTGTAAAAAGACTCGTTGCCCGTCAGCCGGGCAAAATCCGGCTTATCTTTTCCTTTTGCGCCACAGGTAGACCACAAGCACAAGCAGCCCAAGGGCCACCACCAGGTCCAGGCGGTGAAACCAGTATTTCAGATCCTGCCAGTGCTGGCCCATTTTTAAACCCAGGTAGGTGAGAAAAAAGGACCAGGGCAAGGAACCTAAAAAGGTGTAAATGACAAAACGGGGAAAGTTCATGCCGGAGATTCCTGCCGGCAGGGAAATAAAGGTACGCACAACAGGCATCAGCCGGGTGAAGAATACCGTTGCCTCACCATAGCGATGAAACCATCTTTCTGCCAGTTCGAAGTGTTTGTGGGAAATCCCGATGTAGCGCCCGTAACGCAGTAAAAAAGGGCGTCCACCCCACAGACCGATAAAATAAGAAATGATCGACCCCACGGTACCGCCAATGGTACCGGCCATTGCCGCCCAGAAGAAATCCAACCGGCCTGTGGATACCAGGTAGCCGCCAAAGGGGAGAATGACCTCGCTGGGCAGGGGTATATTGGCACTCTCAATAGCCATGCCAATGGCAATCCCCCAGTACCCCAGGTCGGAAATAAAACCAACCACCCATTCAACAACAATTTCCAGCAGGTAAGAAAGATAACCCAACCGGCAATCCCTCCGCCCGAAAAAGGGCGGGTGCTTAGCCCGCCCTTTTTCCTAGCAATATCAAGTATCCCAACCAGGGTTATAGCTTGAGGTTCTCGAGTATCTGGGCCAGAAGCGGATCAGCTTCTTCCAGCCCGGCGAGGGGCGACTTGCGTGTGGAATAGCGCTTGTCGAAGGCCACGAGATCCAGCGCCCGGCACATGGCCCGGAAATTGGCCGAGATGCTCGAGGGGGCCACCCCGTATTGCCTGGCCAGCTCGTGCTGGCTGATTCGGTGGTCGCACTCCAGGCGGGCCATGGCATATATCACCGTGGCCACCCACAGCTCGGGCTTGCGAAAGGAGGGCTGCACCTTGGAACAGTAGTCGTGCCACAGATGCAGTGCCCCCTGGACCTGGCCCGGCCCGTAACCTCTCACCCGGAGGTCTTCCATCACACCCCGGGCCACATCGGCGTGGGTTACCGTCGGCCACTGGTAATCCTCGGGCTTTTTAAAGTTCTCCCGTTCCAGGACATCCTGTCCCGCATTTCCACCGGCCGGCAAAAGCCCCAGCTTGCGGCGCAGCTTCTGCAGGTCGTAATGGGGCTCTCCCTTTAATTCCCGGCTGGTTTCCACCAGTTCCAGTTCGCGAAATAACTCTTCCAGCCTGGCCCTGCCTTCGGCAGTCCGGCAGGCCTCCCGGGGAGTTTTCCCTTCCAGGGCCGGAACAGGCTTATCGATCCAGCGGTCATAATATTCATCCAGCACGGCTTCGGTTATCTGCTGGGCAATCCGGGCCGAAATCCTGTCAAACAGGGCATCGTTGACCGGCGGAATATACCCATCTTCCTCACTTTCATCAATTAAATGAGGCAGGGTATAATTAAACCCCATCTCCACCACGATGGCGTTGATGATGTGGGAACGTTCCCGCAGGTAGTCACCCAGCACCTGCCTGGTGGAAGCATTCCGTTTCCGGGCATAAAACCGCAGGTCCCGGCGCAGCTTTTTCAGCAGGATATCCTTGCAGAAACCAGGTAAAGCAAGGCCGCTGGTAGAAAACTCGTACTCATCTCCCACCTTTAATACCCGCATAAGCAGGATAGTCCCCGGTTGAAGCTCGGCAGCCGCATTTATATCATGTACCTTTAATTCTCTTTTCTGAAGGAGATCCCGTAATACAACTCCTCTACGGGGCAGAACCTTTAGCACTTCATAAAGGGAAATCCTCGCCGCGGCCCAGTCTGCCAGTAAGGCCTGCTCCCTTTCGGAGAGATCGGGATTCTGCCGGAAAGTTTCAATGATGGTCAACCCGTCGGGAAGGACGTAATCGAAGATAAACCATTCAAAGCATCTTTCCATGGTAAATTCGTCATTGCGGTCAACCAGTTCCGGGTCAAGACAATTGAGGTACTTTTCCTGCGCCTTAACCACTTCCCGGGCAAAGCACTGGCTATCGGCAAATTCACCCAGTTTGCGGCGCAACTCCTGACCGGCACGCCGCCACCTGTACTGTTCCAGAAAAATTACCTTTTCCCTCATACCACAGCAGCTACGATAAGACTTCCCGCTCCCGCAAGGGCAAAGATAGTCACCCATTCCTAAACACCTCCTTCACCGGCAGCGAACCCGGCCCGCGGGTTATACAATCCTTCTTGTTTATTTTAGTTTATTCTAAGTGATTCAACACGGGCGACATTATTCCTGCTTAACCGGCAATAATTCCAGTTTTAGTTGTTCCCCCTCCCGTTCGACTTCCACTCCCAACCGGGAAAAAAGGGAAACCGGCAGGTATATGCTTTCCCCCCGGATCATGAGAGATCCTAACCCCACTTTTTGTCCCCCGATTACGGCCGTTTTCATGTCTACGTCCAGAACAAGCTCCCGGTCACCGGCACGGGCCAAAACCTTATGTCCTTCGTGCTGCCAGTGGACGCTGAACCCCAGAGCCTCCAGGGTAAATCGCAGGGGAACGCAGGTTTCCCCGGCCTGAATCAGGGGTGATAAATGATCGCTTATTTTTTCCCCGTTAACGAAGACACCTGTACCCGATAGATTAAATAATACGGTACGCGGTAACCGGGGCTGCAATTCCTGCCGGGCAGCCACCAGTTGCAGGGATGGCGTGGAAACCCACCGGTCGGGCTCGACGCCGCGGCCATCAATTGACCTGCCTGCTGGAGTCAGACAACGGGCAATGGTTAATTTCAGTGCACCTCCCGTTTCCAGGGGAATGATGGCCTGGACAACCCCCTTACCGAAGGTACGGTCGCCCACCAGCACCGCCCGCCGGTAGTCCTGCAACGCCGCGGCCACAACTTCGGCGGAACTGGCGCTCATGTCGTTGACCATGACCACCAGGGGCAGATCAAGGGCAGGGGTTTTACCGGCGGTATAATAAACTTCCTTCTGGCCATTCCGGTCCACCGTGGTGACTACCACCTTACCGGCCGGCAAGAAATAACCGGCCAGATCAGCGGCAGCATGCAGGTATCCCCCCGGATCGTTGCGCAGGTCAAGGATCATTCCCTTGATTCCCCTGGCCAGGAATTCCTGCATCAGGACACCAAATTCCTCAGCCGTCCTGGAACTAAAAACATGCACTCTAACGTAGCCGATATTTCCAGGAAGCACCTCCCATTCAACCGAGGGACTGCTCACTTGTTCCCGCACCAGTTCCACATCGAAATCGGGAACCCCCCCGCGGCGAATGGTCAGCTGCACCCGGGAACCGGCAGGGCCGCGAATTTTCTCCACCACCTGGGAAAGGGTCAACCCGGCGGTATCTTCCCCATTCACCCGGATAATCAGGTCTTTTTCCCTGATTCCGGCCCGGTAAGCCGGTGAATCACCCAGTACCCTGGCCACCTGTGGGTAAGGGGGCCATCCTTCCAGTTCCACGCCTATTCCCGCGAAATTTCCTTCCAGGGAATTGGTAAAATTATCAAGGTCTTCGGCTGTAAAATATTCCGTATAAGGGTCACCCAGGCTGCTTAAAAGGCCATCAATGGCCCCGTTCACCAGCCGGTCCACATCGGGACGGGCAACGTGGTAATGGTAAACATAATCCATTACCTCTGCTACCGCAGCAGTTCCCCGTTCCAGCTCCTCACCCGCACCGGCAGGAAAAACAGGCAGAAAAAATAATAAAGCCACCACCAGAAAGATTATTCTTGTTTGCAAACCGGCTCACCCCAAAGTTTAAGATCCATAAGTTGTAATTCAAGTTGTAATTCGCCCTGCCCTGGTTAATTTCCTGCCGGAACCTCCGAAAGAAACAGGGGCGGGTTTAAATTTATCAACATTTTTATTACCAACATTTTTATGCGGAAGGTATTGCAGATTTACACGGTGAAATAATTAAAAAAAGGCAGGTGCGTGATTTTGCAGGCAAGCACGTTTCTAATCCTGGACGGCAACAGCCTGGTTCACCGGGCTTTTCATGCCATACCCCACCTGGCAACCAGTCTAGGGGTAGCAACCAATGCCGTCTACGGTTTTACCAATATGCTTTTTAAAGTCCTCAAAGAAGTCAAACCTGACCTGGTAGCCGTTTGCTTTGATAAGGGGAGGGTTACCTTCCGCCACGATCATTATGAGGACTACAAGGCCCACCGTCCTGCTACCCCCGATGAATTGCGCCCCCAGTTTCCCCTGATCAAAGAAGTTTTAGCGGCCATGAACATCCCCGTGCTGGAATGTGAGGGATACGAGGCTGATGATCTAATCGGTACGCTGGCCGGCCGGGCGGAGCAGGCGGGAATTTCCAGCATTATCGTTACCGGTGACCAGGATACCCTGCAGCTGGTTTCACCCCTGACCAGGGTGTTCCTCACCCGCAAGGGAATCAGTGAACTGGAGGAATACACTGAAGGCCGGGTGTGGGAACGTTTTGGTATTACCCCGGCACAGTTTCCCGATTATAAGGGACTGGTTGGAGATCCTTCCGACAATATTCCCGGGGTACCGGGAATTGGTCCCAAAACGGCTAAAGCCTTACTTAAGGAATACGGCAGCCTGGAAGAAGTGGTGTCCCAAATCGACACCCTGCCCGGCCGCCACCGGGACAAAATACGCCAGCACCAGGAGCAGGCCTTGCTCTCCAAACGACTGGCCACCATTGAGCGGGAGGTACCCCTGGAGATTGACCTGGACGCCTTTCGCTGGCCGGGGCCGGATTACAATCAGTTGCTGGCCCTTTTCAGCAGGCTGGAATTTAAAACCTTAATCCGGGCCATCAGGCAGGAGCTGGGACAAAAGGAAGAGGATGAGGGAAGGCAACCTGGCCGGGAGGTGGAAACCTACCGGGTAACCTTCCGGCACCTCACCGGCCGGGAAGAGTTGTCCCGTTTGGTGGAACTGTGCCGGCGCGCAGGCCGGGTAGCCATAGCTCTGAGTGGGAGCCGCCAGGACGGCATAGGGGCGGCTGCCCTGGCCTTAAAAACTCCCCAGGACAATCCCAAAGCACCTTATCTCTCAATTTTTTATCTGGACCCGGGGGACCCTAGCACCGGCCCGGCAGCCCTGGACGCCCTGGCCGGAATTGTCCGCGACCCCGAAATAGAAAAATTCCTCCATGACGGCAAGAGCGCCCTCTGGCTTTTACAAAAGCACGGCCTCGCCCTGAACAACATGGCCTTTGATACCATGGTGGCGGCTTACCTGCTCAATCCCGCCTCGGCCAACCAGGAACTGGCGGACCTGGCCCTGGAACATTTAAAAGTTGTCCTGCCCACCCGGGGCGAGGAAGCCCTGGCGGCCCGGGCCGACGTCATCTGGCGCCTGTCGGAACTGCTAGCCGAAAAGTTGCGCCTGGCGGAAATGGAAAGGCTGTATTACGAAGTGGAGCTGCCCCTGGTAGCCGTCCTGGCCGACATGGAAATGACCGGGGTAGCCGTGGATGGACAATACCTGGAGGAAATGTCCGGGGAACTGGAGATAAAGATCGCCACTTTAGCGGAAAAGATTTACCGTCTGGCCGGGGAACAGTTCAACATCAACTCCACCCGCCAACTGGGCTACATCCTTTTTGAAAAGCTGGAATTGCCCGTGATCAAAAAAACCAAAACGAGCTATTCCACCGATGCCTCCGTGCTGGAGGAACTGGCCAACGCCCATCCCATTATTCCTTTATTGCTGGAATACCGCCAGCTGGTGAAATTAAAATCCACCTACGTCGACGGTCTGGCCGCCCTGATCAATCCCGAAACGGGCCGGCTGCACACCACCTTCCACCAGACGGTAACGGCTACCGGACGGCTTTCCAGCTCCGACCCCAACTTGCAAAACATCCCCATCCGCATGGAGGAAGGACGCAAAATCAGGAGGGTTTTCATCCCCCGCCGGGAGGGAAACCTGATCCTCACCGCCGACTACTCCCAGATCGAGCTGCGGATTCTGGCCCACATGTCCGGGGATCCCAACCTGCTGGAAGCCTTCCGCCAGGGCCAGGACATCCACGCCCGGACGGCCGCCGAGGTTTTCGGCGTGGCCATCACCGAAGTAACGGCCGACATGCGGGGCCGGGCAAAGGCAGTTAATTTTGGGATTGTCTACGGCATCAGTGATTATGGCCTGGCCCGGGACATCAATGTCTCCCGCCAGGAGGCCCGGCTATACATCGAAAACTACTTTGCCCGTTACGCGGGAGTAAAGGCCTTTATAGAGCGGACCATCCAGCAGGCCCGGGAGAAAGGTTACGTAACCACCCTTTTAAACCGGCGCCGCTACCTGCCGGATCTCTTTAGCGCCAACCGCAACGTGCGCATGTTTGGCGAGCGTACCGCCATCAATACACCCATTCAGGGCAGCGCTGCCGACATCATCAAGCTGGCCATGGTGCGCATTCACCGGGAATTAAAGGAGCGGGGACTGGCCACCAGGATGATCCTTCAGGTGCACGACGAATTGATTTTCGACATGCCCGCCGGGGAGCTGCCGGAGGTTTCCGAACTGGTCCGCCGGCACATGGAAAACGCCCTGGTGCTGGATGTCCCGCTGGTGGTAGACATGAAGCTGGGGCCAAACTGGTACGAGGTGAAGAAAATTTAGGAGCGAGGTCCATGCCCGAATTACCGGAGGTAGAAACGGTCAAGCGCACCCTGCAGGAAAAATTGCCTGGCCTCACCATCTGCAGGGCGGACATCTATCTTCCTAAAATCATCCAGATGCCGTCACCGGAGGAATTCTGCCGTCAGGTGGTGGACAAAACATTCCTGGACGTGGGCCGCCGGGGCAAGTACCTTTTAATCTCCCTTTCCCGGGGGCTGGTGCTGGTCGTCCACCTGCGCATGACAGGGCGACTGGTCTACACCGTCACGGATGAGCCCCGGTCCAAACACACCCACCTGATTTTTCACCTGAACAACGGCCACCAGCTGCGCTTTACCGATATGCGCCAGTTCGGCCGCTTCTGGCTTGTGCCGGAAAAGGATCTGCAGGCCGTCGGCGGCCTGAAAGACCTGGGAGTGGAGCCTTTAAGCCGGGAATTTACCATAGAATTTCTGGAGAAGGAATTAAAGGCGCGGCGCACCCGTTTAAAACCCCTTTTGCTGGATCAGACATTCATTTCCGGTCTGGGAAACATTTACGTAGATGAAGTGCTCCACCGAGCGGGTCTGCACCCCTCAAGACCGGCAAACACCCTCACCACCGGGGAAGCACAGGCCCTTTTCCGGGCCATCCGGGCGGTGCTGGAAGAAGGGATTGCCGGCCGGGGTACCAGCGTGAGGGACTATGTGGACGGCACGGGACGGCCCGGTACCTTTCAAGAAAAACTAAGGGTTTACGGCAAAAGCGGCCGGCCTTGCATGCAGTGCGGCAAACCCATCGAACGCCTGCGCCTCGGCGGCCGCAGCACCTACTTCTGCCCCGGATGCCAGAAGTAACCGGGGCTTCACAATCACGATTCGACCAGTCCTCCCATACAAATGTTAGAAGACTTTTAAAACCTCCCGGGAGGGACTGGTCAGTGGAATTATTCACCATCATCATTTTTGCTCTCGCCCTGAATATGGACGCCTTCGGCACCGGGGTAGCCTACGGGGTAAAGGGTATCAGGTTGCCCTTCTCTTCCGTACTGATCATCAGCCTCATGTCGGTGACGGCCATCAGCCTTTCCATGATCGCGGGCAACCTGGTGGCCCAGGCGATCCCGGTAAGCTTTGCCCGGCGCCTGGGTGGGGTCATCTTAATACTCATTGGTCTTTGGACAATGTTTCAGGCTCTCAGGGAAGGAAATAAAAGAGTTAAACCCCCTGCATACGAAGAAGAGCCCCATACGGTGTTTCAAATACGGATCCGCTCCCTGGCGGTAATGGTCCAGGTGCTGCGGGAACCCCACCGGGCCGACCTGGACCGCTCGGGCGTAATCTCCGCCGGGGAGGCCATTTTGCTGGGCCTTGGCCTGGCCCTGGACGCCTTCGGAGCCGGCTTTGCCTTTTCCATGCTGGGTTTGGACCTGATGCTTACCGCCCTTTTAGTTGGTACCGGACTTATAATCACTACATATGCGGGGCTGCTGGCCGGCCGGGGGTTTGGTGCCACCGCTCTTGGCCGCCAGTTCTCCGCCCTGCCCGGCTGCATTTTAATCCTGCTGGGGTTATTCAAATTACGGTAAGGTAGGGCCGCATGCAGGAACCCAGCCCTGCAGGAGCGAATTGCTTGTACATAATAAGGGAAATCAGGGGACTATTTTTAATTTTTTATTTGCTGGAGTGATGACTGCTTGTCTTTACACCTGAAGAGGAGTAAAGGCTTCAAGGTACGGTTGTTTTTCTTCATCTTATCGTTGCTGGCCATCCTGAACATCGATCACCTGGGCCGGCTCATCTACCCCTTCCCTTACCGGGAAACGGTAATGGAGTATGCCGCCGGCCGCGGGCTGGATCCTTACCTGGTAGCGGCGGTGATTAAAACCGAGAGCAACTTTAATCCCCGGGCCACATCCCGCCGGGGCGCCCGGGGGTTGATGCAGGTAATGCCGGAAACGGGAACCTGGGCGGCTAAAAAAATGGGCCTGTCCTGCTACCACCCGGACCTGCTGTATGATCCGGAATTCAATATCCGCATTGGCACCTGGTATTTAGCCGACCTGTACCGGACTTTTAACCGGGACACCATCCTGGTTCTGGCTGCCTATAACGGCGGGCAGGGAAACGTGCAAAAATGGCTGGAACAGCAGCACTGGACAGGTGAAAAAAGCAAACTGGACCAGATCCCTTTTGCCGAAACCAGGGAGTTTGTCCGTAAAGTGCTCTGGAACTACCAGGTTTACCGTTATCTTTACGGGAGGTGACTGCGGTGAAAAACACAATTAAGGGAGCCTTTTACGGTGCCGCAGTGGGGGATGCCCTGGGCGGCCCGGTGGAACTGATGAGTGCCGACGAAATCCGCGAAAAGTACGGCGTCCTGAAGGATATGGTCGGCGGCGGTTGGCTGAATTTAGAACCCGGGGAATATACCGATGATACCCAGATGACCCTGGCGGTAGCCCGGGGCATCCTGGCCAACCCCGTCTCCCCCATTGGAGAAATCGGGCGCGGCTTCATCCGCTGGTACCAGTCCAGGCCCAAGGACATCGGCAACACCACTTTAATGTCCTTCCGTAATTTCCTGCGCACGGGCAACTGGCAGGAAGCCTCCCGCCTTACCGCCCAGGCCCTGAACAAGCTCGACTCCAATGGAGGGCTGATGCGCACCCTGCCGGTGAGCTTCGGTTACTGGCACAACCTTTCGGCCATGGCCAAATGGTCGGTGGAAATAGCTTACATGACCCATTACAGCCAGGAGGGCGCTGCCTGCTGCCTGTTTTACAACCTGCTGATCTACCTGCTGGGGTCCCAACGGCATGTAAACCGGCGGGAAGCAGTAACCCGTGCCCTGCACCTGACGGATCAATACTGCAACCAGACAGGCATTAAGCCGAGCAAATTTTTCTGGTATATTATCCGCCACATCCAGAAGGGTGCGCCGGAGGTTGTCCCCCGGGGCAGCGCCCTGGATACCCTGGCCGCAGCGCTGCAGTGCTTTTTGAATACGGAAAGTTTTGAAGATGCCCTTATTACGGTAGTCAACCGGGGGGATGATACGGATACCGCCGGTACGGTAACCGGCGGCCTGGCCGGAATCCATTACGGCTTTGAGGCCATCCCCCATAGATGGCTGAAGGCGCTCAAGAACACCGAACCACTGGATGAAGTGATAGAAGGGTTTTATCAGCTGATCAAAAGCCGCGAGCATAACCCGGACCCCGCCGCCCCGGCAGATTATTCCCGGGCCTGGCCCACCTGCTGGAACTGAGCGGTGGCTCTTTAAAAACTAATGATGTTACTGGATTAAAGTGGGCTCCACTGGTTTAAAGCCTCATTCATGCTCCCGCTCCGGAAACCCTGTATATCGAGAGTTACATAGGTATATCCCAGTTGCTTTAATTTTCCACCAATTTCACCGGATCGCTGGATAATGTAAGTAAGATAATCCCCTGACACCTCTATCAGTCTTTCGCCGTAAAATGTGAACTTCCTCCGGAACAGGCCCGGAGGACAGGATCTATATTTTCTAATGCAGGAATTTTTTGTTTTGATGTAGAAAAAAGGCCCTGTTATTTAATCTGGACTTACAGGAGTGAGATGGGGTGGGGTTTTTGAGCCGCAGCAAAGGATCGATACTTCTGGTGGAAGACTCTACGTTAACCAGGTTTTATTCCAGGAGGCTTTTAGAAAATAACGGTTATGAAGTAACAGAGGCGGCCAGCGGGGAAGAAGCCCTGGTCAAAATAAGGGAAAGGCTTGATCCATTTGATCTTGTTATTATAGACATTAACCTGCCCGGTATCGATGGCCTGACCACTATAGAAAAAATAAAAGCTATCCCGCATTACCGTTATGTTCCGGTGATGATTATGACTGTTGAAGCAAAGATATCCACGGTTAAGCAGGCCATCCAGGTTGGCGCCATCGAATACCTTTGCAAGCCCTTCAGTTCCGAACAATTGCTGCAGCGGGTAGAAAAGCTTATTGGACGCAGCGAAGACCCCCGTGAAATTTTAGAAAGGATGCTTAGATTAGAAATTAACCGCGCCAAGAGAGGAAATTCAAAATTCTCCCTGGTACTGGCGCAGAGAACAGCAGCCGGCAGGTTCAACACAGCAAGTGTAAAGAGGATTCTACAGAAAAAGCTGCGTGAAATTGACGAGGTGCTGATGCTTGATGATAACCTCCTGGCGCTGGTACTTCCTTTAACAGATAAGGAAGGAGCAGCCACCGTAATAAAAAAGCTGCAGGAATGGGTGGCTGAAAAAGGGTGGCGCTTTGGCCTGGCGGTTTACCCGGAAAACGGCGGGAACGGCAAAGAATTGTTCGGGTACGCCCAAACCGCGATTTCAAGAAGCTAGCAATTAAACTTTTCCCTTCGCCATAAAAAACAAGCCTCCTTCGCTACCCAGGTTTTTATGTAAGTGGTAACCGAAGGAGGCTGAATCCGGTGTGGCTTGCGTGCCTTTTTAATACCACCGGACTAGACTTTTCCCGTATCCGGTGGTATTTGATCCCAGGATCGCAGGGCCTTAATTTTTCTGTTTTTGGTGCGGGCGGGGAGACTTGAACTCCCACGGGTTGCCCCACCGGATCCTAAGTCCGGCGCGTCTGCCATTCCGCCACGCCCGCATAAAAACTGGTGAGCCATGGAGGACTCGAACCTCCGACTCCCTGATTAAAAGTCAGGTGCTCTACCAGCTGAGCTAATGGCCCACTTAATTCCGTAAATATAAAATTATAGTTGGCCGCTGGCAGCAATAACTGCCTCCTGCGACCAACTACTACTGTCTTGTTTGGCTGGGGCGGCTGGATTCGAACCAACGAATGGCGGGTCCAAAGCCCGCTGCCTTACCGCTTGGCTACGCCCCAGCGTGGGGTGGAAGATGGGACTCGAACCCACGACCCCCAGGGCCACAACCTGGTGCTCTAACCAACTGAGCTACATCCACCACATGCTGCTGCGCACAGGAACGACACCTTTTTCACGGTGTGCCCCTGCTCCGTCAGCATTTGTTATTATAACAATCCAATTCCCAAAAGTCAAGGAGATTTTGGTGTTAATTTATGGTAGTAACGGATACCGCCCAATTATACGCAGGCATAAACGGCCGGGGTATAGCTGGTTTTTTCTTTGAGCAAACGATTATTGTGACTTAATACTTTAAATAGTTGCACATCTCGAGCAAATCCACAACTGGTGAAAAATTTCCTGCCTGTGTTAGTTACCTGTCTGACATATAAAACAGTACCCTGTTCCAACGCCTGCTCCAGGTAACCCAGCAGTAACCTGCCCAATCCCCTTTCCCGCAATTCTTTTTTAATCAGTATAATATCAATTTGAATTAAGTCCAATCGTTCCGGGATAAATACGCAGAACCCCACCGGCTGGCCATCGCTGCCGAACATGGAGAGGACAAAATGCTCTGACATCTTTTTAAAACCGGGATAGTCGGGATTAATCTCTCCCAGGTCATCAAACAAACAGGAAAGAGTTTCACAAATAAACCACGGTACCTTTCCTACCCCCGGCAGGCGGCTGGCAAAATAGGCACCCATTTGCTCTGCCCCTTCCGGAAAGTAAAGATAAAAATGATACTCCCCCTGCGATATCAAGGAACCCCCACCACCTCATGAGCGCTCCGTGCGGGTTGCCGGCGTGACCGTGTGTCCCGCGGAGCTTTTCCTCTCTTTAATTTATTATACCAATCTTAATTATACCACGGTACTGAGCTTTTGGAATCCCCATCCTATCCATTAATCAAGTGGTTGGAACCAATTTCCAACTTTATCTAAAGCCCTGCACCTTTTTCAGGCTTCGTTCATACCCTATTATTGAAACCAACAACATACCAGAATAGAAAGGAGGCAAATATATGGCTCCTGATCCCGGCTACTACTACTACGGCCACTTCTCCTTCATTCTCTTCTTGATTCTGATCCTGCTGTTCTTCGGCAAGGGCTTCTTCCCCTATCAGGCCCAGTAAAAACCTTCAGGCCGGGCGCAGAAAAATGGCGCCCGGCTTTCTGCTAATGGAATCCAGCAGAATCAGCGACGGTTTTGCGGCAGATCCGCAATTTCCCAAGCTGGAATTCCTTTGGACCTGAGGTTCCCTTCTTTATCCAACCAGAGGCGGATGCCTTTTTCCTCCCTGTTAAAACGATAAACCAGACCTCCCACCACTATAGAAGCGTTCTCAAAAGCACATCCCACGGTAACCACGGCTGCCGGGCCAGTCACCACCCTTGTGGTGGCCCCACCCCTGGACCCCAGCTCTCCCACATGCACATCCCCGCCAGCCTGTATCTCGCCACCGCGAAAGACCCCGGATACAGTCACCTTCTTACCAGCATGGATCCGGGAATTATAACAACCACTCCCCACCACCCGGACATCGCCGGTAGCTATAACGGTAGAATTGTGGATGCTTGACGCCACCACATCACTTTCTGCAGACGGCGGGGACGCAAAGGCCTGTTCCCATTCCCCGGCTCGCCTGGCCAATGTTTCGAGCTCCTGGAGGTCACGCACGGCCAGAGGGGAACGAACCAGCGCCCGTTCGACTTCCCGGACAAACTCTTCCAGGCCTTCAGCGACCATTCCCGGAGGCATGTTTTTAACCTGTTTCTTGAAGGTACTGGCGGTAGCGGGAAGGTGGTGAAACTTCCCCTCCAGCAGCAACCTTACCAGGGGGCCGATACCGCCTTTAAGATCGCCCTGCTTGAACGCCGGGTGACCCAGTAACTGCCGGATAGCCATGGTCATCTCTTGCAAACCGGTCGCCAGGGTATGAACCTGTGGTAACATTCCTTGCAGGAAAGCAGGAACTCCTCCTGCGATTACCACCGATGACAGGATATTCATCCTGATTACGACGGACCCCGTGGCTTGAACCCTCGCGCCGGAGACCAACCCTCCCACCCTGACATTCCCGCCCGCTTCTACCACCATCCCTTCTGCCACATTTCCAGCAATCAGGATATCTCCTTTAAAGACAATGTTACCTGAAGCAAGATCTACGTCACCAGCATGCACCAGTTCAGGCAATACGCTTACTCTCACCAGGTCGCGCCAGCGGGAAGCCACAGGACGTCCAGCCCGGGCCGCTACGGCCCGTTCACCATCCCTGGTAAGCACCGCTCCTTCGCCTACCGAAAGGATGAAGTCCCGGGGCGACGGCGGCACAATTACCTCACCCTTGACGCTGGTGCCGGGACGACCCGGCTCAGGCGGGTGTTTGACAGCCAGGACGTCTCCCGCCTCTACCGACGTAAAAACATAGCGTTCCCGGAAATCCACCGCTTCGTCTTCCTCCGCCAGTACCGGCACCTTGGAAATAGAGGAAAAAAGCAATTCTACCCGGCCGTCTTTTCCCGGTTCTGCAGGAATACCCCGGGCGATAACCACCTCCTCTTCAACACAGGATGCAACACCGCGAGAACATGCTTCCCAGTCTACGCCATGGTTAATCCCCAACCGGGACAACTCCCGCAATAGTTCGTCCTTAGTGAGTGGTGGAAAACGTTCTTCCCGTTCCACTACCTTCAGTTGCAGTACCCTGGCAGGCGGGAGATCCGGCAGTTCCCGATGAACTACCACCGCAGGGCGCGTTCGCAATATCGCTTGTAGACCATCGGAAGAAACGGATACAGACCAGCTCCCTTCTCTACGCTCTTCCACCGTTTCCACCCGCACCGTATCCTTCATGGATACGGGGGTGGGTTGAGTGCACTCCCGGCCGTTAACAATCAGCCTTACCCCCGGACAAGGTACCACCACCGGGTAAGGTCCCTCCGGTCGGTGCCATACAACAAGGCGCCCCTGTTTCACAAAAGCATATGGACCCACCGATTCTCCATCCGGAAAAGCATTGTCCACTGTACTCGCTGTTGCTGCGGGGGAGCCCCGGATAGTCTCTTCATATTTCATAAGGAACCCACCTCCTGCTAAGCGCTGGGATTTGTCTTAAGAGCTTCCAGTACTTGAAAAAAACCTATTACTTCCAGGTCTTCTCGAATAAAATCGGGGATACGAACAATTCTCAAGGTACGCCCCTGCTTGTACAGGTGTCTGACCTGACTCAGGAGCATTCCCACCCCGGAAGAGTCTATGAACCGAAGTCCCTGCAGATCTATCTCCACCACTTCTTCCGTCCGTCGCTGAATTTCCTGTTGCAACTGCTCCACGTTGCTGAAATCCAGTTCGCCTTCCACCTCCAGGATTACCATCCCTTTCTTTTGCCGGACTCTAATCTCCACCCCTTTCACCTCCCTTTCCCGTCACCTTCATAACAACCAGTGTCACGTCATCCTTTTGGGAAAAACCGCGGGTAAATGTCTCCAGGTCTGATAAAATGTTTTGTTTCATCCTGTCTGCATCAGCACCATTCTGAAGGCGAACTATCTTCTTCAATCGTTCCTGCCCGTACCTTTGCTCGCCCGGGCCACAGGCCTCCACAAGTCCATCGGTATACAGCACCACCGCATCTCCGTCGGCAAGAAAAAATTCCTCCACCCCTGACCCGAGGTAATCTTCCAGCAGGCCCAGGGCGACTCCCCGGCACCGGGCCACTTTCACCTTGCCGTCAGATAGAAGGAGGGGAGGGTGGTGCCCTGCATTGACACAGGAGAGGCGTCCAGCTATCCCGTCGTAACACAGCAGGCATAGGGTGGCAAAAGCCCCGCATTTCCGCAGTTCATCCCCTCCCACCCTGTTTAACCGGCGCACCACCTCCAGAGGATGGGGATTAATCCTGATACACTCCCGGAGCATATGGCGGATTGTTTCCATCAGCCGGGCCGCATGGAATCCTTTACCCATTACGTCTCCGATGACGGCAAACACGGTTCTCTCGTCGCAGGAAATAAACTCAAAAAAATCCCCCCCGACCTGTTCGGCAGGCAGGCTACACCCACTAACTTCCAACCCGTAAGCTCTTAGTATTTTTCCATTCACTGTAATCACTTCTCCCATCCTGCTCCTACCTCTCTTCTCCGCCCGGAGCGGTGTTTTGCGCCAGGAGCCTGTCCAACCCTACCAGCCGCATCACCTCCGCCACATCAGGTTGCGGCCTCAAAATCAGCATCTGGCCCCCTTTTTGCCGCCAGTCGTTGCTAATGTCCAGCAAACTTTTCAAACCGGTGGAATCAACGAAAGAAACGCCCGACAGGTCAACTTCCAGCGTGTGTTCTCCCACTTTCCCAACAACTTCTTGCAACTGCGCTACCGTTTCCACGTCCAATTCACCGTTCAGCACCAGCCGGCACACCCCCCGGTCAACGTAAACATCTACTTTCAGCAACAAAATCACCCCCTCTTTCATTGGTCTTGTCCGGTTTTAATGCCGAAGTCCAGGGCCAGGGCGGTACCTGACGGTCCTGTATTAAGGTAGAGGTGGTCCGCATAGTAGAGCATCAGGGTAAATCCACACCCCAGGGAATTCTTGGTTGAATAATGTTGCATCACGTTGCCCGGGCCAATTCGCTGGTTTTGATTCCCGGACCCCGGTCCTGAACGATAATCCTGACGGTGTCCCCTGACTGCCTGGCTTGCCAGCAACCGCCCCCTGCATGTTTGAGAGCATTGGCCAGCGCCTCTGTCAAGCACAAGGCAATCGCGTGCTGCCTGCGGCTGTCGAGAACAGGCAAGGCTTCCCGCATTGCCCGGCGGGCTTCCGGAATGTCATGGGTCTGCCGGACCTCACCCCTGGCCAGTTCCGTCCCTTCTGAGATCACTTTTTCCATTTCTCCACTATTCACCAGGTATAACCGGCCCCCCGTTACCGCCGCTATGGCCTCCCGGTAAGCCTGCATCTCCTGCTGGTGCATCTTTCTCTCCTTTTCAATCACCTCGGTGATGTCAAAGGCCAGCAGTCCACCGCTCCTGTGGTCGAAGGGCACGCCGTGAAGGTCAAACACCTTTTGCCCGTCAGCGCTAATGATCACCTCGCGGCGGTGTTCGGCCTGGCGGATAGCCTGGCGCATCAGTTTTTCCGCTTCTTCCATAGGCAGGTCCAGGTCAGCCTGGCCTGAAAGGTAGCGGAAGCGCCCTCCTTCATATTTCATCACCTTCCCCACCCTGAGAGCGTTAATTAGTTCGGATTTCTCCACCTCAGCCAGCAGTTTCTCCCTGACCAGGTCCTGAAGGTGCTCCGGCAAGTGCCGGGAAATCTCCTGTATTAGCTCGCCGGCGCTTCCGGCCAGCAACTGATACTCCTCCCTGCTAAGACGACGGGCAGTCCCCTGCTTCCGGTGGACACACAGGATATCAAAAACGTGGACGTTATTTTTCCCTTTGAACGGTACCCCGGCCACCTCGACCCACAAGTTTTCCTGCAGCCTGATTACATACCGCCCCGGAACAGGAGCTTCCGTTTCCAGCCCAAACTCCGTGGTATTTAACACCAGGATGTGAGCCGGATACTGCCTGCCATGCTCATCTTCCAGTAACACCCGGACAGGCGGCGAAGGCACCCGCCGAAGGGGGCTTAGCTGGACAAAATACTGGCACTCCACACAAGGACGGTCCGGTTCTTTCTTTGCGCATTCAAGACACCGTTGCATTTTTTCACCACCCTTCTGCCTTTCAGCCCCTCCCGGCCCCATGCCCTTTCAATTGCCACAATACTGCCAGCAAATGTCCCAGCCATTGGCTCTGTTAGAGTCGACCTCTATACCCCAAATGGGTAAACATACTTTTTTATAAGCAGGAACGGCAGCCTGACCAGGCTGCCGCAACAAAACACCATTAAAAAGAAAACAATCAATACCTTTATCGCGGCAGCCTGGCAGTCATACCCTTTAGGGCTGCAGACCCATGGCTTTGCGCCCCACCCTTTCGAGTGGTTTGCCTTTAACACAATAAAGACAATAAAGTTTTTAATTTAACAGTTAAAAGGCTGATTCAACACCGCCAGAACACAGAAAATTTTCCACCAGCGAAAAATTCAGCCCCTGAAGAACTGTTAGGTATGGGAAATATGATGAGAGAAAATACAAAAACAGGCCCGTGTGGATAAGAACGGACATGACGTGCTCCGCCAGCAACCAGAAGGAGCAGAGAGGAATAATCCTTGTAGACAAAATTCATAACCACCGGTACCAAAGCCATGTCTGCGGACAAGATACCTGCACCCAAAAGTTAATATACGATATCCATTTTTATTTTCCCTTCTGAAAGAAGCAAGACAATGTAATATAATAAACAATAAACGCCGCAAACCCTTGCGGCGTCTAGCTTTTTGGAGCTGGTGGTCGGATTCGAACCGACGACCTGCGCATTACGAGTGCGCTGCTCTACCCCTGAGCCACACCAGCACTTTTCTGTTATCTCATTTGACTACCCGGCGCATTACTTATATTAACGCAAACAGAGTCATTTGTCAATTGGTATCGCCCGGTGGGGCCGGGTCGCACGCCTTCGAGTTGCAATAGCTGCAGTTTTAGAGGCAGGCCGCCGCCAAAACCGCCGGGCGATCCATCCCGGCGGATTACCCGGTGGCAGGGAATAACCAGTGGAACCCGGTTGGTCCCCAAAGCCCCGCCCACGGCCCGGGCGGCCCGGGGGCTGCCGACGGCTGCCGCCACCTGCTGGTACGACCATAATTCACCGTACCCGATGTGCCGTACAAAATCCAGCACCCGGGCCACAAAAGGGGTGCACCAGGAAAGATCCACGGGAATATCCGTAAAGGAAACCGGCCGGCCCTGGAAGTATTGGTTCAGCCTTTCTTCCAGAAAAGCCACGGGCCACCTTTTTAATGCAGGCCCACTTCCTTGATTGACTTCTGCGGGTATTACTTCATCCATCAGAGCAGCCAGGGCTTCCTCCCGGCTGGGCCGGGGAAATGTCAGGACCAGCAGCCCCTGCCTACCCCAGGCAGTACCAACCCAGCCCGCTCTGGTGGATAATAAATGAAACCCATTCACAGAACGCCCCCCCACAGCCGCAAAATGGAACAAGCTATTTTTCCGCTGCCGCCCGGATAAAAATGGACAGGCCCGTGATAATAATCGCCCCGCCCGCAAGCTGTAAGGGTGAAGGCACCTGGTGAAAAATAATATAAGCCAGAATGGTTGCCCCCACCGGCTCGCCGAGTATGCTCACTGAGACCACGGCAGCCTTGACATAACGCAGGGCCCAGTTGAAAATGGTATGCCCGAAAATGGTGGGCACCAGGGCCAGGAGGAAAAACCACAGCCATGTGGAAGGCGGGTAAGGAAAAAAGGACAAGCCGGCCAGCAGCGCACCCAGGAACAAAGTCACGGTACTGACCCCGTAAACAACAAAAATGTACGGGAATAGTGACAGGCGGTGCCGCAAGCCGCGCCCGATCAATACATAGCCGGCAATAAAAATAGCCCCGGCAAAAGCCAGGATGTCTCCCAAAAAAGCCTGCCCGCCGATCTGAAAATCACCCACACCCACAATAGTGCTGCCGGTTAAAGCCAGGGCTGCCCCCACAAGCCCCGTGCGGGCGATTTTTTCTTTAAAGATCAGGTAGCCGCCTAAAACCACAAATAAGGGTTGCATGGTGACCAGCACGGTGGAACTGGCAATAGATGTGTACTCAAGGGAAGTAATCCAGGCAGTGAAATGCAATGCCAGCAGCACGCCGGAAAGACAGGCCAGCATTATGTCCCACCGGCCCATGGAGCGCAGTTCTTCCCGTCCCCTGGTCAGGGCAATGGGAGCAATCATGAGCACGGCAAACCCCAACCGGTAGAAGGCAATGACCAGGGGTGGGGCCATGGCCAGCTTGGTAAAGATGGAAGAAAAGGCGGCTCCCACCACTCCCACCAGGATGGCCAGGTAGGGATTGATAAAAGGACGCTCCAGGCCGGCGGTTAATAACCCCGACCCCTCTTCAAGGGAGCAATATTCTGGTGCTTTTTGAGGCATGCTCATTCATCAAGTCTCCTACTTTAAACAACCAGGACTACTCTTCATACTTCTACCAATCGAGCAGAGATTCCTGCCAGGCAAGTGAACTTCCACCGGTCACATCCGGAAGCTTTACCCAGGACAACTGCTGCCAAAATACCAGTCGCCCCACTGGGTTGACAGCCCGGCTTTTACGGCCGGAATTACCCCCTGGTTTTCACACGGGTGAGCTTATACAAACAACCCCGTAGACAAATAACGCTCCCCGGTGTCCGGGAGCAAAACCACCACGGTCTTACCCCGGTTTTCCGGCCGGCCGGCCACCTGTAAAGCCGCCCAGACGGCCGCCCCCGCAGAAATACCCACCAGCAGGCCCTCCTCCCGGGCCAGGCGACGGGCGGTGTCCAGCGCATCTTCATCGGCCACCTTTATGATCTCGTCCAGCAAAGCCATATCTATTACTTCCGGCACAAAACCCGCACCGATGCCCTGAATTTTATGCGGACCGGGCTTCCCGCCGGAAAGCACCGGTGAGGCGGCCGGTTCCACCGCCACCGCCTTCAGGGAGGGACGGCGGGCTTTCAGAACGGAGGTCACCCCGGTAATGGTACCTCCAGTACCAACACCGGCCACAAAGAAATCCACTTCCCCGCCGGTATCCCGCCAGATTTCCTCGGCGGTTGTAGCCCGGTGGGCGGCCGGGTTGGCCGGGTTGGCAAATTGTTGCGGCATAAAGGCATTGGGATGGGAGGCCGCCAGTTCCCGGGCCTTGCGTACGGCCCCGGCCATGCCCTCGTTCCCGGGGGTAAGGACCACTTCCGCCCCGTAGGCGCTGAGAAGCCTGCGTCGTTCCACACTCATGGTTTCAGGCATGGTCAGCACCAGCCGGTAACCCCGGGCCGCGCAAACCATGGCCAGGCCAATGCCGGTATTTCCGCTGGTAGGCTCGATGATCAGGGTGTCCTTGTTGATTAACCCTTTTTCCTCCGCCTCACGGATCATGTTGTAAGCAATCCGGTCTTTAACGCTGCCACCGGGATTAAAATACTCCAGCTTGGCCAGAACAACGGCAGGCAGACCGGAAGCAATCTTTTGCAGGCGGAGCATGGGGGTACCACCAATCAATTCCGTTATATCATTAAAGACGGGCAAGACCTCAACCCCTTTCGAAAAACCTGCTTTTTATTCACGGCTGGCATAAATTAAGTCCCCGCGGAACTCCACGGGGACTTAGCCCGGCTAAATTACATCGGAGGCATTCCGCCGCCCATGCCGGTATCCTTTTCCTTTTCCGGCTTTTCCGCCACCAGGGTTTCAGTGGTCAGAATCATAGCGGCAATGGAAGCGGCATTCTGCAGGGCAGACCGGGTGACCTTGGCCGGGTCCACAATACCGGCTTCAATCATGTTCACATACTCGCCGGTCAAGGCGTTGAAGCCCATGCCATCGGGCAGGGCCCTGACCTTCTCCACCACCACGGAACCTTCCGCACCGGCGTTATTGGCAATTTGGCGCAGGGGTTCCTCCAGGGCCCGGCGTACAATGTCCACACCGACTTTTTCATCCAGGCTGCTGGTTTCGATATTGTCCAGAGCCTTGATGGCTGCCACATAGGCCACGCCGCCACCGGAGACAATACCTTCCTCCACTGCAGCCCGGGTGGCGTTCAGCGCATCCTCGATACGCAGCTTCTTCTCCTTCATTTCAGTTTCAGTGGCTGCGCCAACCTGGATCACCGCTACGCCGCCGGCCAGCTTGGCCAGACGCTCCTGCAGCTTCTCCCGGTCAAAGTCGGAGGTAGTTTCTTCGATCTGCTTCTTGATGGAGGCGATCCGGGCATTAATCTTGTCCTGGGAACCGGCACCGCCGACAATGATGGTTTCTTCCTTCTTCACCCGTACCTTGGAGGCCCGGCCGAGCATGTCGATGGTAGCCTTATCAAGCTTCAAGCCCAGCTCTTCGCTGATCACGGTACCTCCGGTAAGAATGGCGATGTCCTCCAGCATGGCCTTGCGCCGGTCACCAAAGCCGGGAGCCTTGACGGCGACGCAGGACAGGGTGCCACGCAGCTTGTTCAGCACCAGGGTGGCCAGGGCCTCGCCTTCCACATCCTCGGCAATGATCAACAGCGGCTTGCCGGCCTGGACGATCCTTTCCAGAATAGGCAGCAGGTCGGCCACGGCGCTGATCTTCCGGTCGGTGATGAGGATGTAGGGATCGTTGAGGATGGCCTCCATCTTCTCGGTATCGGTGATCATGTACGGGGATATGTAACCCCGGTCGAAGTTCATCCCTTCCACCACTTCCAGGGTGGTACCGATACCCTTGGATTCCTCGACGGTAATTACACCGTCCTTGCCCACCTTTTCCATGGCTTCAGAGATTAACTCGCCGATGGACGGGTCATTGGCCGAGATGGAAGCTACCTGGGCAATGGCAGCCTTGCTTTCCACCGGCTTGGCGGCTGCCTTGATGGCCTCTACGGCTTTTTCCACCGCCTTTTCAATGCCCCGCTTGATGATCATCGGGTTGGCGCCGGCGGCTACGTTCTTCAAACCTTCCCGGACAATGGCCTGGGCCAGTACAGTAGCAGTGGTAGTACCATCGCCGGCCACGTCATTGGTCTTGGTGGCTACTTCTTTAACCAGCTGGGCGCCCATATTCTCAAAGGGATCGGTTAATTCAATTTCCCGGGCAATGGTCACACCGTCGTTGGTGATCATGGGAGAACCAAACTTCTTCTCCAGCACCACGTTGCGGCCCTTTGGTCCCAGGGTAACCCGCACCGCTTCAGCCAGGGCATTTACGCCTCTTTCCAGGGCACGGCGTGCATCTTCCCGGAAAATAATCTCTTTACCAGCCAATTTCCTCGACCTCCTTAGATATTTTGATCACGCGTTCCAAAGCACCAGTTACTTTTCAATAACCCCAAGGATGTCAGCTTCACGCATGATCAGATACTCTTCATCATCTATCTTGACCTCGTTACCGGCATACTTGGAGAACAACACCCTGTCCCCCACCTTGAGATCAATAGGTACACGGGTGCCGTTTTCCAGCAGGCGGCCGGGACCTACCGCCACCACTTCCCCCTCCTGGGGCTTTTCCTTGGCGGTTTCAGGCAGCACAATGCCCCCCTTGGTCTTCTCCTCGCTGGGCAGCGGCTTGACAACCACCCGTTCACCTAATGGTCTAATCCTCACCTAAAACCCCTCCTTTAAAATAAGAGATTGGTTTCCTCTATTGTTAGCACTCATTTAAACCGAGTGCTAATACCCAAGTACTATAATATAAAGGGGGAAGGGCAAAAAGCAACTTTCCTCAAAAGACTTAATCCCCCTTTTGCACCGATCGAGGGAAATTACAGGGAATTATCTCGCTTTTTCTCCCACCAATGAGCTGTTATCACTGCTTTTTGTGTAAACATTTCTTAGCTGCTCTAGAAACATTTTCCCCACAAAAAAACATTTTATACATGAAAATATTTTATACATGCAGTGTCTGTACAGGCGCTGGGAAATCCCGAAAATCGAGGCTTCCCGGCCTTTTTTCTCCAGCTGCAAACATTTGCAAACCTGCTTGCTGAAGATGCTCTCGATGGCTTCACTGCCTCGGCCTGGGTGTCGGGCAGGACGTGGGAGTATGTGGCCAGGGTAATCTGCACGCTTGAGTGCCCCAGCCGCTCGGCGACGAACGCTACATGTTAAAATTTTTACATTGTCTGAAAAAAAGTTATGGTAAAATTATGTGTTTAGAAACAGCACAATTAAGTTGAATGAAAATTTGATGGGCAGGGAAAAGAAGATGGAAGTAAAACGTTGCCTTTGCCTTAAGGATATTCCCCTTTTTACTGGTGTGGAGAGGGAAACCTTTCGGCCCATTTGCCAGGCTGCTACAAAACGCTATATCCGGAGGGGAGAGGTTCTTTTTTACCAGGGGGATAAAGTAGATACTGTTTGCCTGGTTAAGGAAGGAAGTTTTAAAATGGTACGGGTAAGCGAAGATGGCCGGGAGACAATTTTGCAAATCATTACCCGGGGCGAAACAATCGGTGAAGCTGCTCTGTTTCAGGAAAAATGTCATCCGGCAACTGCCATCGCTCTAGAAGACGCCAAAGTTTGCAGCATCAGCAGACGCCTCGTGGAAGAGGTAATCAAAAAAACACCGGATCTGGCGTGGCAGGTTATTGCTAGCTTGGGAAGCCGTCTTTATGCTACCTGGGAGCAGGTAGCCGAATTAAATTCGCTTACTACCCGGGAGAAAGTGTTAAGTTTATTAATACGGCTGGCCCGGGAACACGGTGAAGTCTGCCCTGAAGGTACGCGTATCAAGCTCCATCTAACTCAGCAGGAAATAGCTTCCATGGTAGGAGCATCTCGGGTAATGGTGGCACAGGTGCTGAAAGAACTGGCCACGAGTAATTACCTCTACCGGGAAGAAAAGTACTATGTTTTACGTGATCGATGCTTTTAAATTTCGTGTGATCAATGTAAAATCTTTTACAGCTCCCTCCCCGGGCAAGTGTTAATATCAAGTTAAACTTTTTTAAGGGGAGGTGAGTAAGAAAAAAGTAGTTGCTCTGCAGGTTGCGGCACGGTTTTGATCCCAGAAATCAAAAAGGTCATGTGGTCGGCCAAGCAAAGGAAATCCGGGATGATGATACGCTGGTTTTCGGCGTATACAAGATGGTCAAAACCCGCTAAAACCTTTCTAAAAAAGGCTTAATGCAGGTAGTTGCGGTATCCGGCAAGGTCGGTTACCGCCTGAGCGGAAAAGCATGCGTCAAAGAAAATGAAGTACTGTTCAAGGTAGAAAAAGCCGAAGCATTATTATAGGCGGCATTTTTTAGTGATGAAATCTGCGAAATAAGTTTAGGGGGTATTAACCTATGCCTAAGATTACTGAGGAAATGAAGTCCATCATTGAGAGGGAGCTGTGCTTTATAGTAACTGCTGATAAAACGGGGCAGCCGTCTGCAGCCCCCAAGGCTTCCATGGCGGTGCTAGACCAACAAACCCTAGCGTATGGTGAAGCGATTGGAAAGCAAACTTACCGGAACTTACTGGAAAACCCCAGAGTTGCCGTAGTGGTTGCCGACCGACAGTCGATGAAAGGCTATCGATTTGTTGGCCGGGCCGAGTTGATTTTTGAAGGCCCCCTTTATGAACGCTTTGTTGAAGAATTTGCTAAAATGGGTGTGCCCAAGCCCAAAGCAGCAGTAAAAATTTCTATAGATGAGATTTATGATCTTTCGGTAAGTAACCCGGGAGAAAAAATCATTTGATTTTTTTATCTAGACTCATAAAGAGAGAACCTTGTTAAAGCAAGGCTCTCTCTTTCTTTATATCACCATAAGTCCACCACGGTTTCCTTGAACAAACTTCAGCGCCCTTCCGCCGGGCGTGACCTCGGGGACGAGGCCGAACCTGTTGTCCACCACCTTCTCCCGGAGCTGGTTGATGAAGATCACAACCGCCCTGTTCTTGGAGACCACCGCCGTCACCTTGCGCATGGCCTGGGATATAAGGCGCGCCCGGAGCCCCACCTGCACCTCGCCCATCTTCCCCGTCGATCTCGTTTTACGACACCAGGGCGGCCACCGGGTCCACGACCACCACGTCAACGGCGGCGCCCGTCACCAGCAGGTCGCAGAATTCCAGGGCCTGCTCCCCGTAGTCCGGCTGGGAAACCCAGCCGTAAGCTTTTGCCGCGGGCAAAATTCCCCTTAATCCGCCCCGCACTCCCCGCTCCGGCCGGTCAGTATTTCCAATCCGTGAGAAAGCGCCGGTAAAATCACTTCCAGGCACTCCCTGACCGCCCTGGCACTGCCCGGCAGGTTGATGATGAGCGTTTGGTGACGGATGCCAGCTACGGCCCGGCTGAGCATGGCCCGGGGAGTCTTCTTGAGGCTTTCGTAGCGCATCGCCTCGGGAATACCCGGCACCTCCCGCTCAATAACCGCCCGGGTCGCCTCGGGGGTGTTGTCCCGCGGGCTAAAACCCGTACCCCCGGTAGTTAAAATCAGGTCCAGCTTCTCCTGATCGACCATTTTAATGAGTATTTCCTTTAAGACATCCAGGTCATCGGGCACAATACGGTAAGACACCACTTTCCCCCCGATGCCGGCCACCATATCCCGGATTACCTGCGCGCTCTTATCCTCCCGTTCACCCCGGGAGCCCTTGTCACTGGCCGTAAGAATACCTACACGCCACATGGCCAACACCTCCAACTTAAGTATAACAAGCTGCCCACGAAAAGGTCCGTACCGGGGACATTCACGAAAACGACTGCCGTCTAAGTAGTTATGCGCCTTTAAGTGGTTGAAGTATGACGTATAAAAGAGTAAAATGGGACAGTAAAGGAGGTAAACCCCATGGTCTTACCCAAAACCACCACCGTAACCATAAAAAAAGTAACCGGTCATCATACAGCGGTTATCGAAGATCAGGTGATCAGAGAAGTACCGGTAACCCTATTTTTGAATGATGAGGAACTGGTTACCCTGGTCTGTTCGCCGGATCACCTGGAAGAGCTGGCAGTGGGTTTTTTATGCTCTGAAGGGATCCTCCAGAGGCGTACGGACTTAATGGGTGTCTTTATCCGCCCCGAGGAAGGATTGATTTGGGTGGAAACTTCAAGACCGGTTCCAGGCCGGAAGAACTTTTTAAAGCGCTACATCACCACCTGCTGCGGCCGGGGTCGTACCTCCTTTTATTTTATCAATGATGCCCGGGGTATATCACCGGTAACCTCATCCCTGATCATCAGGGCCGACTCAATACTTAACTTCGCCCGGGAGCTGGAAGAAGCAGCCGCCATGTTTCAATCCACCGGCGGTACCCATGGAGCAGCCCTGTACTCTCAGAACGAACGCCTGCTGTTTTATGAGGATATCGGCCGGCATAATGCCGTGGATAAGATCTTTGGCCGCGCCTTTTTGGACGATATGGACTTAAGGGATAAACTGCTGGTTTTCAGCGGCCGCGTTTCTTCGGAAATCCTGATCAAGGTGGCCCGCATGGGTATCCCCATTCTCATTGCCCGGGGCGCACCCACCGACCTGGCCCTGGAAATGGCCAAAGCGGTGGGCATCACCGTGGTAGGATTTGCCCGGGACGACAGAATGAACATATATACCCATGGTGAACGGGTTATCGTGCCGTAGCTAAAAGCAACCCAGCTCGCAGGCCTTAATTTTAATGCCCAGGGCGTCGCAGGCCGCCCCCACCACCCGTACCGGTACGTTAAGTTCCCCGGCCAGCCGTCGTGCGGCCGTGCAGGTCAGCCGGCCGTCAACCGCTGCCTGTTTTACGGCTTCCAGAACCCGCGGTTCCACGGAAGTATCCTTTTTTTCTTTCACATTTTCGCCTCCCTGCCATTGGGTCGAATTAACGGACAGATTAAAACCAGGCACCGGCACCGGGCCTGGTTTTAACATTCCGCCTTTAAGCAGGAACAATAGCACCCAGCTTGCACTTTGCCAGGCACTCGCCGCAGCGGATACACAGGGCCTGGTCAATGGAATGGGGTTCCTTTTTATTGCCCGAGATGGCGCCTGTTTCACAGGCCTTGGTGCACATCTGGCAACCCTTGCATTTTCCCGGATCCACTTTTAAAGGCGGAATCTCCACGCCCGCAGACGCAGCGGCATCTTTGACTTTGGTTCCCGGCGGCACTACAAACTGGACACCGTTTAAAGTAATGACCACCTCTTTTTGTTGTTTTTGGGCTTCGGCCATCCTCTCCAACTCCCTTGTGAGAAATTTATCTTTATTACATTTTACTTCTACAAATGGACGACCGATCCCTGCCGCCGCGGGCAAATTTTATGAACACTATTTCTTCTGCCCGGTCATTTTTTGTGAACATCGTCCCGAACAAGCCCGGCGCCCTTAACGGGCGACACCTTTTTAGCCGGGAGGCAGGCCCGTGGGTTTTAGTGGTTAAAAAATTATTCCTTCGGGAGGATTTCTTTTCATTCCCTCGAATAAGTATTATGTCCTGTAGCAACTTGCAATAGGACAATATAACAACCGTTCTCCGAGCCCGATTACCTGTGGCCAGGGCTATGGTTTTCGGGCCGGCAGGGTATACCGGGAAACTGGTATGCCTCCCAGTGCGGAAAGGAGAACACTGCCAAGCTTTTAAGGGGTAGGCCTGTGTTCTGTTTCCCGCAGAACACAGTTTTTTTCTGCAGACGTATAACCACCTGGCCGCCCGGAAAATGGCTGTGCTTCTGCCTTTTCGCCAGAGCACAGCTTTTTTGTTTTGGAACAGGCCTTGAGGTCCCTGCGCAGGCTGCGAATTCAATTTTGTATGGCCTGTCCTTAAGGCAGTCAGGAGGTGAGAGAGGCGATCTTTGAAACTTGTTGCCGGCGCGGAGGATATGAGTAAGCGGGGACCCAGCACTCACTGGAATACTAGCTCTTCCCAAAACCTGATTTGTCAGTTAAACCTGAAACACCGGAAGCAGAGTCATATTGTGGTGAGTGCTGGGCCGTGCCTTATGCGGATTAACTGAACACTTACCTTTGAAACAATCCAATACCTGAAGAGGTGAATGACAATGTTTAAGCGAATTCTTACCCCTGTATTAACCCTTCTCCTTGCGCTCATGCTTATTGCAGGCTGCTCTTCCAATACCGCACGGGAAAAAGCAAAACAGGGACAGCCGGCCCAGGAAAAACCGCAAAAACAGGACGTAATTCTTGCCACCACCACCAGCACTCAGGACAGCGGTCTCCTGGATGTACTTATTCCCGAATTTGAAAAGAAAACCGGTTATAAAGTGAAAACCATTGCCGTGGGCACGGGACAGGCCCTGGAAATGGGCAAAAAAGGTGAAGCGGACGTGCTGCTGGTGCACGCCCCCAAAGCAGAAAAGGAACTGGTAGACAGCGGCGTTGGCATCAACTACCGGCTGGTAATGCACAACGACTTTGTGGTGGTCGGCCCGGAAAATGACCCGGCCGGAGTCAAGTCGGCCAAAAACACTGTGGAAGCCTTTAAGAAAATCGCCCAAACCCAGAGCACCTTTGTTTCCCGCGGGGATGAATCTGGCACCCACAAGAAAGAAAAAGACATCTGGAAAGAAGCCGGCATTACCCCCGGCGGCAAATGGTACCAGGAAGCCGGCACGGGCATGGGCAATACTCTGAACATTGCCTCGGAAAAGGGAGGCTATACCCTCAGTGACCGGGCAACCTACCTGGCCAACCAGAAACACCTGAAGTTGAAAATTTTGTACGAGGGAGATAAAACCCTGCTGAACATCTATCACGTGATGCAGGTCAACCCGGAAAAGTTCAGTAAGGTCAATGCCGAAGGTGCAAAGGCCTTTGTTGACTTCATGGTTTCACCTGAAACCCAGCAGATCATCGGCAAGTTCGGGGTAGACAAGTACGGCCAGCCGTTGTTCTTCCCCGATGCCGGTAAAAAGGAAGAAGAACTGGGGAAGTAGGATAGGTATAAAACCGCCCGCCCTGCCTTAAACCCTTTAACCATAAATGCAGGGCGGGCTCCTTAAGCTTTGCGTTAATTAAGTATGGAGCAGATCTTAGAAGTGAGGATCATCCAGTGAATAACACTATCTTAGAAGTGCACAATCTACAGTTCAAACGGGGAAACCGGGAAATTTTAAATATCGATCATTTTGCCCTTTACGAGAGGGAAACCATCGCCCTGATCGGGGCAAATGGAGCCGGCAAAAGCACCCTGTTGCAGGTAATGGCCCTTTTATTAAAACCAACCCGCGGAACCGTGGAATTCCGGGGCGTACCGGCCACCCCCCGAAATGCCCTGGCCATTCGCCGGCGCATGGCCGTGGTGTTCCAGGAACCGCTTCTTTTAAATACCACGGTCTATGAGAATGTAGCCACAGGACTGAAGCTGCGGGGGGTTCCCCAGGGGGAAATGAAAAAAAGGGTAGACCGCTGGCTCGAACTGCTGGGCATCGCCCACCTGGCCGGGCGCCGTTCCCACCAGCTCTCGGGGGGAGAAGCCCAGAGGGTCAGCCTGGCCCGGGCCTTTGCCCTGGAACCGGATGTTTTGTTCCTGGACGAACCCTTTTCCGCCCTGGACTTCCCCACCCGCCTGTCCCTGCTCAATGAACTGGACAGGCTTTTAAAAGACACGGGGATTGCTGCTATTTTTGTAACCCATGATTTTTCGGAGGTGCCCTACCTCACCGACCGGGTGGCCGTGCTCAAAAACGGCCGCCTGGTCAAAACAGGCACCTTCGAGGAAATATTTAAAGTAAAACCCCGGCGGGAAAACTACATTACATCCCTTTACCGGGTTTTTGAAAGCGACGCGGCGGGGTAAAGCCAACTAGTATCCTGCCTGGACTCATCCACAGGTGCCGGCCCAAATACCGGCGTGATGACCTCAAGAGGATATAAACTCTTGAGGTTTCAATTATGTCCATGATGGTTGGGCAACCCATGTAATTGACCGCCGGGTAAGGCAAGGTTAATGGTATTTTTACAATTATCCTGAGCTTCTCCGATGATCACGCGCAGCAGGTTGGGGTGCTTAAAAGTTTTCTTTCCGGCCCCGTAACCAACCCGGAAAACGGTCATGGGGGGCATTTCCCCAAAGTCGTTGCCCAGGGTGGCCGCCAGGGCGGCCCCCGTTGGCGTCACCAGTTCGCCGTCAACGCCGGCCCCGTAGACCGGCACTTTCCTTTCAGATAGAATCTCCAGCGTGGCCGGGGCAGGCGACGGGATCAGCCCGTGCATGCAGCGAATAAGCCCCCTTCCCATGGGCAGGGGTGAAACGATGACTTTTTCCACGCCCAGCAGATGCAGCCCGAGCACGGTGCCCACCACGTCGATGATGGCATCTACCGCACCCACCTCGTGAAAGTGAATGCGCTCGGGGGTTGTATCGTGCACCCTGGCTTCAGCCCGGGCCAGGCAGTGGAATACCGCTTTGCTTTTCTCTTTCACCTCTTCGGGCAGGGAGCTTTGGGCAATTATTTCCTCAATATCCTTCAAATGCCTGTCTGGCTGGCCGTGGGCGTCCACGTCTACAAAGAAGTTAATAGCCGATATGCCACCCTGCTTCACTTTTTCCAGGCGCAACCGGTAACCTTCCACCAGCAGTTTTTTTAATTCCCCGGCCAGATGTTCGAAATCCACCCCCGCGCCAATCAACGCACCGAGGCACATATCACCGCTAATGCCGGAAAAACAATCAAAGTACGCTACTCTCACATTCAGACCCCCACCATCTTCATAAACCTCCCGGCCGGGCCGGGTGGCCAGAACGGTCCGGTTGTCCCCGCAAAGCCTCTGCACAATCTCCACTACTTGTTCCGTGGTTTTGCCCTGGCAGAAAACCAATTCCGGGAAACCCTTGCGCAGGGCCCGGTGGTGATCCACCTTGGCAAACCCGAGGTCTTCAAAGGGCAGTGTCTTGAGCCTGTCCAAAGCCGCATCCACTTTCAGGCGGCCGCTCTGCACATCCTCCAGCAATAGACGTAATTCATCTTTAGTCATTCATCCTTCTCCCCTGAAAGAAGGCCGGATAAATATGGATACCGGCCCGGAATTATATCCCTGGAACATGGTCGTATCAAGATTGCCTCTTACTTCTGTTCCCACATGACCTTGCCGCAGTCCCGCAGGTCGTAGCCGCCCAGGGCCTGTACCTCTTTCCGGAACTCCGGCAGGTTCATCACGGTCAACAAACGCTGGATGTAAGGTGTATCCCAGTATTCCCGGGGGATGCAGAGGTCGTAACGCTCCTCGGCCAGGGGTATGAAGTCGAGCCCCAGGGCCACCGCGGCGGCCCGGATGCCAAGCCCTGCGTCCACCCCGCCGGCCACGGCCGCCGCTACGGCCATGTGGGTGTATTCCTCCCGCTCGTAACCGTTTATTTGGTCCGGGCTGATCCCCAGCTGTTTCAAGTGGTAATCCAGCAAAACCCGGGTACCCGCCCCCCGCTGCCGGTTCACAAAGGTGACACCGGGCCGGGCCAGGTCTTCCAGCCCCCTGATCCCTTTGGGATTGCCTTTGGCCACAATCAGCCCCTGCTCCCGGTAGACCAGGTTGACCAGCACTACTCCCCTGTCCGGCAGCAGCCGCTGGATATAGGAAACGTTGTACTCCCCCGTTTCCTCATCCAAAAGGTGCGTGCCGGCACAGTGGGCCTCCCCCCTTTTCAAGGCGTTCAGACCCGCCAGGCTCCCTACATGGGCGCTGGACAGGCTTGCCTGGGGGTAAAGGCGCCGCAGGTAATTGGCCAGGACGTCCAGGGCGATATCGTGGCTGCCGATGATGACGGTGGTTTCCTTGATCTCCTCCAGGGGACGCAGGAGTTCCACCGGCACCGCCTGGCCCGCACCGTAACCCTCGGAAAGCCGGGGCACCCGCACAATCCCGTCGGCCCGGATCAGGGACATAATAATGCCCGCTCCCCGGGATATTGGTGTGGCAATGATCTTGTCCCCCACCTGTCCCAGTTTGACCCGTACAAACTCCTCTACTCCCAGGGAGGAGACCAGCTTGCGGGAAACGGTGGCTTCAATTTTCCGGCGGGCTGGCGGGACGGAACCAAGCTTTTTGTATATGATTGGTTTAACAAACAAATCGGCACACAGGTAGGCCGATACGGGGTAACCGGGCACCCCGATCACCGGCCGCCCGTCCACTTCCCCCAGGATCACCGGTTTCCCCGGCTTGGTGGCCACACCGTGCACCAGCACCCGGCCCAGACTTCTGATTACTTCCGCCGTGTAGTCCTCGCTGCCGGCCGATGAACCGGCATTGATCAGGACCACATCGGATTCCTGCAGGGCTTCGAGCAGGGACTGGCGCAGGGCCTCAAAATCATCGGCGGTGATTTTTTTGCGGACCGGATCGCCCCCCCACTCGCTCACCAGGCCTGCCAGCATCCGGCTGTTATAGTCGATAATATCCCCGGGCCTCAGCTCCCGACCCGGCTCCACCAGTTCCGTACCGGTGGGCAAAATGGCCACCCGCGGCCGGGGGTGGACGGAAATTTCCGTTACCCCGCCGGCCAGGAGCCCCCCGATGTCCACCGGGCGCACCCGGTGATTGGCGGGAACGATCATTTCCGTAGCGACGATATCTTCCCCAATGGGCCGCACGTGCTGCCAGGGATAAACCGGCTGGGTGATCTCCAGGACTTCCGGGGACACAAAATGCACGTCCTCCACCATGATCACCGCATCGCACCCTTCGGGGAGGGGATCACCCGTATCGACCATGATGGCCTCGCTGCCCACAGCCAGCCGTTTGGGAGCAGTTTCGGAAGCACCAAAGGTAAGGGCAGCCCTGACCGCATAGCCGTCCATGGCCGCCGCGTGGTAGTGGGGCGAAGACACCCGTGCATAAACGGGAGCCGCCGTCACCCGGCCCCGGGCTTCCTCCACCGCCACCACCTCGGGCGGGCCGGGATTAAGTACCCCCTTTTGCTCAAGGTAAGCCATGTATTCTTCCAGGGCTTCTTCCCAGGGCCGGTCGTCCAGATAAACGTCCCGTTTGCCCGTAACTTTAGACAACGCCATCACTCCTCAAAAAAGTTTGACCTCCACCCATTCGCCTGCTTCTACACCTTCTTTGCCCGCCGGGATGCGGGCCAGCCCGTCGGCACGAACCATAGTAGTAATCAGGCCCGATTTGCCCAGCACGGGCTCCGCGTGAAGCTCCCCGTCCTGCAAACGCAGTTTCACCCGCACGAAATCCTCCCGCCCGGCGGCGGAACGCAAATTGCGGGTTATCCGTGCCCTCAAGGGGAATTCCCAAAAGCTTTCCTGGGGGTAACTGTAAGATCTAATCAAAGGGGCCACCAGCAGCTCAAAGACCACCAGGGCCGAGGCGGGATGCCCGGGCAGCCCGAAGACCGGTTTGCCGTTCACCACCGCCCCCACGGAGGGCTTGCCGGGTTTCAGGGAAACTCCGTGAAATAAAACCCCCGGCTGCCCCAGGGAATCAATCACCCGGGCCGCCACGTCCCGGGTGCCCACCGAGCTACCCCCGGAGAGCAGCACCATATCGTTTTCAGAAAGGGCCCGGGCCAGCCGTTCCTGCAGCTGGTAAAAGTCGTCCCGGACAATGCCGTACAGGCGGGGTTCGCCGCCACAGGCGGCCACCGCGCCGTAAAGGGTATAGGAGTTGATGTCCCGCACCTGGCCCGGAGCCGGCTTTTCTTCCGGGGAGACCACTTCATCGCCGGTGGAGATGATACCCACCCTTAAGGGGCGTCTTACTTCCACCGCAACAACCCCGGCTGCGGCCAGTATCCCCAGGTCCTGCGGCCGCAGGCGGTGTCCCGCCGGCAACACCACGCTCCCGGCCGGGACATCCTCGCCCCGGCGGACGACGTTTTCCCCGGGGGCCACGGGCCTGGTAACGCCAATGGTTTTCTCATCCAGCTCCTCGGTATGCTCCACCATCACCACCGCGTCGGCGCCCGGAGGCAGCATACCGCCGGTGGCAATGCGCCAGGCCTGGCCCGGCTTTAACTCCCCTCCCGGCGCCACACCCATCAGGACTTCCCCCGCCACTTCCAGGTAGGCGGGCAGGCCCTCGGAGGCGCCAAAGGTATCCCTTGCCCGCACGGCAAAACCGTCCATGGTGGAACGGTCAAAGCCGGGCACATCGTCAACGGCCACTACATCGTGCAAAAGACAACGGTCGAGGGCGGACAACAATGAAACTTTCTCCCCCTCCCGGGGAAATGACACATGGTTTAAAACTATTTCCCGCGCCTCTTTAATGGTAACTGCCTGAAATAATTCCTTCATCCACTTTTCTCTCCTTAATATGGCAACGCTGTCATGGCGGCGGTCGCCCCCGTCGCCCTCATCGCTCCGATCTTTAAGCATGGCTGCCGCGCTGCTGGGCCATGGTTAAAAAGGCGGTAATACCGTAGGCCAGGAGGAGCAAAATGATGCTTAAGGCGGTGGCCAGCTCATACTTGCCCTGGCCCACTGCCAGTACCGTGGCCGTCGTAAGCACCCGGGTGCTTCCGGCGATGTTGCCGCCGACCATCATGGAGGCGCCCACCTCGGAAATCACGCCGCCAAACCCGGCCATAACCGCGGCCAGCAGGCCCAGCCGGGCCTCCCGCACCAGAAGCCACAGCAATTGACACCGGGAAGCCCCCAGGGCCAGGATCTGCAGGGGAATCTTCGGGTTTAAAGACTGCATGGCAGCCACGGTAAAACCCGCCACTATAGGGGAAGCAATAATGGCCTGGGCCACCACCATGGCCGCAGGGGTGTAAAGGAGATCGAGAAAACCCAGGGGCCCGTACCGGGTAAAGGTAAGCCAGACCGCCAGTCCCACCACCACCGGCGGCAGGCCCATGCCAAAGTTAACCACACTGACCAGAAAACGGCGGCCGGGGAAATTGGTCAGGGCCAGAAGGGTCCCCAGGGGAACGCCAATGAGCACACTGATCAGTGTGGCCAAACCGGAGATTTTTAAAGTGCGTAAGGTAATATCCAGAACTTCAGGATCGCCTGTCGCCAGCAAACGAACGGCCTCCACAAGACCCTGCCAGAAGATTTCCAAACTCATTCAACTCCTTTAATAGCTATTATCCATATCACACCAATATATACTCCCCGGCCCAATCCTGCTCCACCGGGCGTTCCCCTATTTTCCCGGCAGTGAGGTCGATATCCGGGATTTTGCCGCTGTAACCGTACACTACCCCCTCTCTATTTCGCCGCCCCGGCTGCTTCAACCACCCGCAGGGCTCCCCGCGTGGCAGGCCAGGGCACATTTTTTGCAGCCGCGGCAACAGGATGAAAAGGTAATCGCAAATGTCCCGTCAAACTCATGCCTGGTGATCTGGATACAGGCTTTTGTAAGGTTGAACTCCCCATGGTGGGTAATGGCACAGGTCAGGGCACAGGTGCAACAGCCGATACGTTTGCCGGGGTTGACCGCCAGTTCCTTTGCCATGAACGTACCCCCCGAAAATGACGTCAACTAAAAATTTCTCCGGTCAGCCCCCGATAACCTGCCGTACGCAAACAAAAAACACCGTGAAGGTGTTTGATAAAGCGGGAGTTCATCATTGCTTTTTCCCGTAAAAACCCAGCATGACCCTGTGAATGGACGGTATGCCCGGCGGGACAAAAGCCACCCGGTCGCCGTCTTGCATAGGATGGCTCTTTTTTTCCACCCGGCCATTGATAAAGACCACTTCCACCTGTTCTTCAGGTATTTCCAGACGCTTTAATAGAGTCCCGGGAGTATCACCGGGAGCGATTTCCACATGCAGGGGGAAAGGCCAGCCCCGGTGGGAAAAAATCTTCATCAACGGGCCAAAGGCCCGCAGTTCTATTCTGGCCATCGCCGTCACCTCGCCTTTTAGCCACAGGCCGGGCATCCGGAGTCCCGATCTATGGAAACTTCATAAAAGGTCATGGACAGGGCGTCATAAGTAAGCAAACGGCCGACCAGCAAATCGCCAAGCCCCAGGAGGTACTTGATGGCTTCCGTGGCCTGGATGGTACCGATAACACCCGGCACGGCCCCCAGGACCCCCAGTTCCGCGCAGCCGGGGACGTGCGGATCCGGTTCGTGCGGGAAAATACAGCGCAGGCAGGGACCCGCCCCCGGCATCACGGTCATCACCTGCCCGGCAAAGGCCAGCACACCGCCGTAGATAAAGGGTTTCCCCAGGCGCAGGCAGGTTTCGTTGAGCAGGAAACGGGTGGCAAAATTATCGGTGCAGTCAACAACAATGTCATACCTCTCGATCAAGGACACGGCACTGGCGGCGCTCAAACGTTCAGGGAAAACCTCCACCTGCACGTCCGGGTTAAGAGCCACCAGCTTATCCCTGGCCGATTCCACCTTGAGCCGGCCGATATCGCCGGTGCGGTGCAGGATTTGCCGCTGCAGGTTGGACAAATCCACCACGTCGGCATCCACCAGACCCAAACGCCCTACTCCGGCCGCGGCGAGGTAGTAGGCTACCGGTGAACCCAACCCGCCGGCCCCCACCACCAGTACCCCGCCGCGCAACAGCTTCTTCTGCCCCTCAATGCCCACGCCGGGGAGGAGGATGTTCCTCTGGTAGCGCTTCTGTTGTTCCCGGGAAAGCTCTTTCATTATTCCCTAACACCTCTTGATTTCTCTTATCCCCCACCTACCGGCGGGAACAGGGAAACACGGTCGCCGGGCTGTAAAACGGCATCCATGGCCGCGTGACGCCCGTTGACCAGGGCTGTAAAAACCTGGCTCCGGGGAATGCCCAGGCTGTCCACAAGTCCGGCCACGGTAATTCCTTCCGGACGCTCCACCTCTATACTCTGGCCAAAACGGGCCCCGGGTATATATTTCTCCAGTCCGCTGAAAACGCGCACTTCCAGCCGCAAACAACATACCCCCGTTATTACGAAAGGCGGCAAGACACCCCCCGGGGTGCCTTGCCGGCCACCTGATTAAAAGTTGAATACCTGGTCCAATTCCTCTTCCTTAACATCAAAGGCCGTGTTATGGGGCGGCAGTTCTTCCAGGCTGAAGAACTCGGGCAACCGGTCGTCGGCGCTGGTGAACCCGGCCTTGAGGTTGAACTCCCTCTCCGCCTTCAATACCTGTTTGCCCAGGTTGAGCACGTCATCCACAGTTAAATTGAGGCCGTACTTGGCGTTAAGCAATTCCACAATGGTGGGCATTCCCTCGGGGTTGTCCAGAACGGCAAAGGCCACAAAGAGACACAATCCGGTACTGTCTATGAACGCGGTGGCAATTTGCAGGTTCCGGGAAAGCTCCACCTGTCCGTCGGATTTCAGCGGGTCCACATAGCCGCCTACCTTGAGGATGTTGGCCGTTACGGCGTAACCGGCGGTATGGTCGGCGCCCATGGGCGTGGTGGCGTAGGTAACGCCGTTGCCTTTGCAGGCCCGCGGGTCATAGGCGGGGATGCCCTGGCCCTTCACAGCGGGCACGCGGGTTACACCGTAAACCCGGCCGGCGTTGGCCGAACCGCCGCCGATAATCCGCCCCAGAGGTGTACCCTTGGCCACCTCTTCTAAAGCCTTAACGGCAGCTTCACCATCGCCAAAAGGTATCACCCCGGCCTCCATGAGCACACCCAGGGTGCACCCTGTCTCAATGGTGTCCAGGCCCACGTCGTTGCAGATGTAGTTCAGTTTGGCGATTACATCCAGGTCGCCGATTTCCAGGTTCGGGCCGAAACACCAGGCGGTTTCATATTCAATGGGGGCACAAACCTTGCCGTCGGGCATGGGATAGACGTTGGAACACCGCATGACGCAACCGGGGTGGCAGGCATGGGTGGCCTTTCCTCCCCGGGCCACGGCCACTTCGGCCAGTTTCTCCCCGCTGACCTCGCTGGCCCTGTCAAAACGGCCGAAGCGGAAGTTTCTGGTGGGAAGGGCACCGGCCTCATTGATAATGTTCATCAACACATTGGTGCCGTAGCTGGGCAGGCCCTGCCCGGTTACGGGGTGGTTTTGTAAAATTTGGGCAAACTTCCTGGCTGCCGCCTTAAACCGCTCGGGTTCTTTGACCGGGGCATCAAAGGTGGTGGGGCTGTCCACGACGATGGCCTTAATTTTCTTGGAACCCATTACGGCCCCCAGGCCCCCCCGGCCGGCATAACGGCTGCTGTTGCCGTCGCTGTCGTTGTTGGTCACCCCTGCGGCCGGCATGAGCATTTCGCCGGCAGGACCAATGGTAATCACGGCGACCTTATTACCGTAACGCTCCCGGCAGATGGCCGTAACCTCGTAGGTACCCTTGCCGGCCAGATCGTTGGCGGGCAGCAACTCCGCCCCATCGGCAGTTACCTTGAGCAGGTACCAATCGCCGCCTGCGGGCTTACCCTCAAGAATGATGGCCTTGATGCCCAGGTTGGCCAGCTTTTGAGAGGCAATACCGCCGGCATTGGCTTCCTTAATCCCTCCGGTGAGGGGACTCTTTCCTCCCACGGACAGCCGTCCCGACGACGGTGCGTTGGTGCCGGAGAGCAGTCCCGGGGCGATAACCAGTTTGTTGTAGGGACCGAGAGGATCACAGGCGGGCGGCACCTCATCTAAAACCAGTTGGGACGTGAGCGCCCTGCCTCCAAGTGTCAGGTACTTTTCCGGTACTTCTTCAAACTTGACTTCCCCGGTGGTCGTATTAACCCGCAGGAACTTGGACACCGCTTTTTCCCCCTTTTTGATCTTTTTGTTTTTTCTTTCTATGATTGTTTTTTATTTCCAAGATCTTTTTGTTTTCCCAAACTACAATTTTTTATCTTACAATTTCTATGCCACTCTGCATAAATCCTGCGGTATACCTTCACCATATACAAAAGTAACGCGCCATTTTGATACGCCATACCTGCTCCATTACAGGGCACCAGCATCACAACAGGACACTTTTACTAAATAATGATAGGAGAGATTTGACTCTCCTATCATTAGCCAATGATTACATTTTACATTGCCTGCCGGTAGATGTCAATTATATCGTCCAGGGTGGCCAGGCGCGGGTTGGTCAGGCTGCAGGCATCTTTCATGGCGTTTTCGGCCATGACGGTCAGGTCTTCCTCCTTCACTCCCAGACCGGCGAGACCGGAAGGAATACCCACATCCTCCGACAGTTTCTGAATGGCGAAAATAGCCTTTTCGGCAGCTTCACGCACGGAAAGCCCCTCAATGTTTTCGCCCAAAGCCACCGCAATGTCGGCAAACCGCTGCGGGCAGGCAATCAGGTTGAAGCGGCAGACATGGGGCAGCAGGATGGCGTTGCATACGCCATGGGGAAGGTTGTAGAAGCCGCCCAGTTGATGGGCCATGGCGTGGACGTAACCCAGGCTGGCGTTATTGAAAGCCATGCCGGCCAGGAATTCGGCATAGGCCATCTTATCCCGGGCTTCCATGTTCTGGCCATTGGCCACGGCCTGGCGCAGGTTGCCGGCAATTAACTTCATGGCCATCAGCGCCGCCGAATCGGTAACCGGGGTGGCCATGGTCGAAACATACGCTTCCACGGCGTGGGTTAAAGCATCCATCCCCGTTGCGGCCGTCAGGGCCGGGGGCATGCCCACCATGAGCAGGGGGTCGTTTATGGCCACGTTGGGGGTAACCCGCCAGTCCACGATGGCCATTTTCACCTTCCGGTCGGTATCGGTAATGATGCAGAAACGGGTCATTTCGCTGGCCGTCCCCGCGGTGGTGTTCACGGCAATGAAGGGGGGCATGGGTTTGCTGGACTTGTCCACGCCTTCATAATCCCGGATGTTGCCCCCGTTGGTGGCTACAATGCCGATACCCTTGGCGCAGTCGTGGGAACTGCCGCCGCCCAGGGAAATGATCATGTCGCACTGGTTTTCCTGGAACACTTTTAAGCCGTCATGGACGTTGATGTCGGTAGGGTTGGGCTCGGCCCCGGCAAAGATAATGGCCTCGGCGCCGGCCTCTTCTACCTGCGCCTTAATCTGGTCGGCCATGCCGGACTTGGCCAGGTAGGCATCTGTTACAATGAGCACCCTCCTGCCGCCGAGAATTTTCACCTGTTCGCCGACCTTTTTGTGAGCCCCAATACCCATGAGGTTCACCGTAGGGATGTAATACCCGTAAACCTGTTCACCCAATGCCATTAAAACCGCCTCCTGTACTTAATGTTCTGGGAGAGGAATAAACAATCATATTTATTCCTCTCCTTGCAAGAATTTATATTTTTCGATTATTCAAAGTAAGGCAATATTCATGCCAGAGATAAAAATCTTGAAATTCGCTACGTTTAAGGCAACCCATTGTTGACAGCGTTCCATTACGGGACAAAAGCTTAGCCAATTTGGAGCGGGGAGTTTCAATTTAGAAATTTAGAAGCGGCCCTATCAAAAAAAAACCGCTTCCGGCGGGAAAGCGGTTGACCTGCCGTATGTGAAAAACCGAACTTGCCGGTGGGTACCGGACGCAAGGTGCGTATCTTGCGCGGAACGCCGGAGCGAGGGTCTAACGACGTGCCCTGTAATTAGCTGTTTCCTGCTTCGCCCTGCATTTCTTTTAATTTTCGGTAGAGGGTATTCCGGCCGATACCCAGTATACGGGCGGCCAGAGTAATGTTGCCGCGGGAATAAACCAGGGCCTGATTGATAGCTTCCCTTTCCATTTCCTCAATGGTTGCGGGAGGCGGGCAGGACAGGCCCCTGCGGGACATCACTTCCAGCACCTTTTTTTCCAGTACCTTTAACAAATGAAAAACCCGTGGCAGTTCCCCGTCCTCGAGGCCGGACAGGAAATCCTTTGAACGCACCAGGTTTTGCAGTTGCGCTAAAAAAGGTGAGCCTCCCGGTTGATCATCCGGGGACGCCAACCCCGGTTTTTTGAAACGGTTCAGGGCACCGGTTATGCGGTTGGAGAGGTGCCCGGGTAAAATTACCGTGCCGTCGCACAGGGCCGCGGCCTGGTGGATGGCATTAACCAGTTCCCGCACGTTGCCCGGCCAGGAATATTGCATCATGATTTTCATTGCTTCAGGGGAGATTTTTATACTCTGACCTGTTCCTTGTCCGGCAAGCTCATTTAAAAAATGATTGACCAGCACCGGAATATCTTCTTTGCGTTCCCTTAAAGGGGGAAGATGCAGCCGCACCACGTCAAGCCGGTAAAACAAATCTTCCCGGAAGTTCTTTTCCCTGACGGCCTGCTCCAGATCCACATTGGTGGCGGCAATTACGCGCACATCGGTTTTAATGGGCTTTTCTCCCCCCACCCGCATGAACTCCCCGGTCTCCAGTACCCGGAGGAGCTTTACCTGGATGGACAGGCTGGCCTCACCAATTTCATCCAGGAACAGTGTACCATGGTTGGCCAGCTCGAAAATACCCCTGCGCTGGCCGGTGGCACCTGTAAACGCACCCTTTTCATGACCAAACAACTCGCTTTCCAGAAGATTTTCCGGCAGCGCACCGCAGTTAACGGGAATAAAGGGGCGGTCGCTCCGGTGGCTGGCCGCATGGATGAAGCGGGCCAGCACTTCTTTGCCGGTGCCGGTTTCCCCCTGGATCAGGACATTAACATCCTTGCGGGCAATTTTAAAAGCCACGGAAAGAAGCTGGTTCATGGCCCGGCTGTTCCCGACAATTATTCCCGCCCGGGCGGCAATATGACCCCATTCGGCGGTGGAAAGCCTTTTTTTCCTCTCTTCAGCACCACCGGCAAAATCAAGGGCTTTATCGATCAAGGCCTCGATCTGCGAAATGTCCTCGAAGGGCTTTTCAATGTAATCGTAAGCCCCCAGTTGAATGGCCCTCACAGCAGTCCTGGTGGTGCTGTACCCCGTCATGATTATGACTTCACAGCCGGGCTGCACCTTTTTTACCTCCTGGAGCAGGGACAGGCCATCGAAATCGGGCAGCTTTAAATCAACCACCGCCACGTGAAACTTCTGGTCGTTAATGGCCTCGCGGGCCTCCTGGCCACTTGTAGCTACGGTTACCCGGTACCCTTTTCTTTCCAGCAGGCAACGGAAAAAGGTGCCTACCTCCACTTCATCATCTACCACCAGGATACGTGCCTGTAAAGACAAAATAATCCCTCCGGGAACAGGCTGAATTTAGAACTAAAGCATGGAAAATCTAGGACCGGCCCTCCTCCAAAGGGAGGACCAGCGTGAAGGTGCTTCCCTTACCCGGGCGACTTTCTACTTCGATGGTCCCCCCGTGGGCCCGGGCAATGCCAAGGCTCACGCTCAACCCCAGCCCGGTACCCCGGGAAGCTTCTTTCGTCGTAAAAAAGGGATCAAAAACCCGGCTCATATTTTCAGGGGAAATTCCCTGCCCGTTATCCTGAACAGCCACGACTACATAACGCCGCCCATTTTCATCCCTGCGCACCCCGGTGCCGATACGAATATACCTTTCCTTTTCCACCCCTTCTAAAGCATCCCGGGCATTGAGCAACAGGTTGATCAACACCTGGTCGAGCTGCTGCCCGTTGGCAGCCACCCTGGGCAGGTCCGGGGCCAGGTCGGTGCAGACATTTATCCCGTTCCGGTTAATCTGATATTTAACCAGGCTCAGCACTCTTTCCACCACCTCATTGAGGTCGGTGGGGGCTACCACCGGCGGTTCCTGGCGGGCAAAGGTGAGCAGGTTCTGGATTATCTTTTTGCAGCGCAGGCCGCAGGTAACGATATCCCTGAGCAACTGGGAAGCCGGGTGCTCAGGCCCCAGCTCACGCTGCAGCATCTGGGCGTTGCCAATGATCACGGTCATGGGACTGTTCAGTTCGTGGGCCACTCCCGCGGCCATTTCACCTATGGCCGCCAGCTTGGCCGACTGGATCAGCTGAGCCTGCATTTGCACCCGCGCCCGGAAGGCTTCCTCCCATTCCCGCTTGGCCTGGACCACTTCCTCGTAAAGCCGGCGGTTCTGGATGCAGATGGCCAGCTGATCCGCCAGCTGCCGGGCAAAAGTTAAATCATTTTGGGAGTAGATATTCTTTTCCCGGGTGCCGATTACCAGCATACCAATGATGTTTTGCTTCACCTTCAGGGGGTCCAAGATCAGGCAGTTGAGCTCGAACTGCCGCACGGGAAGCTCATCAAGAAGTTTCCCGTCGCCGGCAATACACAGATATACCTGTTCTTGCTGTTTTCTAATGATCTCCCAGAGCACCGAATTCCGGGGCACCACCAGGCCGTTGCACGGCAACGGAGGCTGCGTGGCCACCAGGCGCAGCTCACTGCCTTCCACCGTGATCAGGCCCAGAAAATCACACGGAATAACCAGGGGAAGGTTTTCATAAACCCTCTGCACGATCATTTCCAGGGACATATCAATATTGATATCCCGGCTCAACTGGTGGATGATCTCCAGGCGGCGGTTCTGAATAACAATTTCCCGGTTGCGTTTTTTCAACTCCACGTAATAATTCAGCTTGGATGATCTGACCCCAGTCAAATTTTCGATCAGCCTGGTTTTGTCGTCAATCAACCTGAATCCCTCTCTTCAACGCCAGAGCAAAAAGGTTATGCAAATCCCTTTCTGTTACATCCCGCGGGTTGGTAATAATGCAGGCATCTTTCAGGGCGTTTTGGGCAAGATTGTTTATACGCTCCTCCGACAGGTTCTCCACGGTAATTTTATCCGGTATATCAAGATCCCGGGCCAGCCTGCGTACCGCCTGGATGGCCCTTTCCGCCGCCTCCCATGTACTCAGTCCTGCAATATTTTCGCCCATGGCCTCGGCTATCCGGGCAAATTTTTCCACACAGGCGATCATGTTAAATTCCATTACATATGGCAAAAGGATGGCATTGGTTTCTCCATGATGCAAATCCAACTGCGCGTCCAACTGGTGGGCCATGGCATGGGTGGCCCCTAAAATGGCGTTGGAGAAGGCCAGACCGGCCTGTAAAGCTGCCATGGCCATGGCTGACTTGGCCTCCAGGTTGGAGCGGCAGGCAACCGATGGACGCAGGTACCTGGCAACCAGGCGTATGGCATTCAAGGCATTTACGTCGGTAAGGGGGGTTGCGGCCAGGGATACAAAGGACTCGATGGCGTGGCTTAAAGCATCCAGCCCGGTGGCGGCCGTCAGCCTGGCGTCCTTGGTCTGGAGTACCACGGGGTCGATAATGGCTATGTCGGGCACCAGGGATTTGGAAATAATGGTCATTTTGACCTTGCGCCGGGTATCGACGATAATGGCAAACTGGGTGACCTCGGACCCCGAACCGGCCGTGGTGGGCACAACCAGCAACGGCGGGAGGGGGCGGGTGATTTTGTTGACCCCTTCATAATCCTGGATAACTCCCCCGTTGGTGGCCAGGATGGCCACGGCCTTGGCCACGTCGATGGGGCTGCCTCCTCCCACGGCCAGAATGGCATCGCAACCCGTGTCCTGGTAACGCTTGACCCCTTCGATCACCTCGTAATCCTTCGGGTTGCTGGTCACCTCAAACCATACCTCAAAGGAAAGGCCGGCCTCCTTGAGCCGGTCGATAGCCCTGTCCACCCACCGGTTGGCCACCACCCCCGGGTCACTGATCACAAAGAGTTTGGTCGCTCCCAGGCGGAGGGCGCTTTCACCCACCTGGCTCAAAGCCCCCAGACCGAAAATAATTTCGGGAGCCACAAATTTGCTGATCATCCGCATGGGCTTTCTCTCCAGAATATTTTTTCTAATTGTTTTAATTCTGTATCACCGGGAAAATTCCTTTTGGCAAAAAAACACCCCCCGGCGGGGGTGCAGTGGAGGAAGGTCCGCAACGTGCAGACTGACCTGTTCTTTCTGGCTCTCGATGGTAGCCTTAGCGTCCTCCACCGCCCACTGGCACCAGCGGGCGGTAGGAAGGAACTTATGATAGAAATCTTTTACTACTTCCCCGGTTTCTTCTCAGCGCCCTAAGGCTTGGTAGGCGGTACGCTTAGCCGCCTGGAAGCGGCGCATGAAGGAAACGACCCAGCTCTGGCTAAGCTGGGTCCCGTATTTAAATGCCCTCAGGCGATCTTCTCCACCCGCACGGCGCAGACTTTTAACTCCGGTATTTTGGCCACGGGGTCGCGGGCGGTGTTGGTCAGCTTGTTGATGGCCACCTCCGGGAAGTGGAAGGAGGTGAAGACCACTCCCTCCGGCACGGTATCTACTACCCTGGCAGTCACTTCCACCCGGCCGCGGCGGGAGATAACCCGCACCCGGTCCCCGTCGGCGATGCCCAGGGCCCGGGCGTCGGCGGGATTAATCTCCAGGTGCTCGCGGCCGTAGTACTCCTCCAGGGCACCGGTACGCAGGGTCATGGTGCCGGTGTGGTAGTGGAAATGACGGCGACCCGTATTCAGGATCAAGGGATATTCTTCATCCGGCTCTTCATCGGGCGGGATGTAATCCACCGGGTGGAACTTGCCCAGCCCCCGGACAAACTTGCCCACGTGCAGGATTGGCGTTCCCGGGTGATCGGGGGCGGGACAGGGCCAGACCAGGCTGCGACTCTCCAGGCGCTGGTAGGAAATACCGCCGTAGGAAGGGGTGAGGCGGGCAATTTCCTCCATGATTTCCGCAGGCGAGCTGTACTGCATGGGGTAACCCATGGCCGTAGCCACCAGGCAGATGATCTGCCAGTCGGGTTTGGCTTCCCCTAACGGCTCAATGGCCTTGCGCACCCGCTGAACCCGGCGCTCGGTGTTGGTAAAGGTGCCGTCCTTCTCGGCAAAACTGGCTGCGGGCAAAACCACATCGGCCAATTTGGCCGTCTCGGTGAGGAAGATGTCCTGCACCACCAAAAAGTCCAGCTTTTCTAAAGCGTGAACTACGTGATCGGCATCGGGGTCGGAGAGCACGGGGTTTTCGCCCATGATGTACATCCCTTTAATTTCTCCCCGGGCGGCGGCTTCGATCATTTCGCCCACGGTAAGCCCGGGCTTAGCCGGCAGCTCGTCTACCCCCCAGGCCGCGGCAAACTTGGACCGCACATCCTCGAGGGTAACGCTCTGGTAGCCCGTGAGGACGTTGGGCAGGGCGCCCATGTCGCAGGCTCCCTGGACGTTGTTCTGACCCCGCAGGGGGTTCACGCCGCTGTGGGGCTTGCCGATGTGCCCGCAGAGCATAGCCAGGTTGGCCACGGCAAAGACGTTATGGGTGCCGCAGATGTGCTGGGTGAGGCCCATGGTATAAATAATGGTGGCGTTTCTGGCCGTGGCGTAACCCCGGGCCACTTCCCGGATCACATCGGGGCTAATACCGGTAATTTCCGCCACATATTCGGGGGTGTATTTGGCCACCGCCTCTTTGAGGGCTTCAAACCCTTCGGTGCGGGTGTCCACAAATTCTTTGTTCACCAGGCCTTCGGAAATAATCACATTGGCCAGGCCGTTTAAAAGGGCGATGTCCGTGCCCGATTTCAACTGCAGGTGATGGTGGGCCAGACCGGCCACCTCTGTCCTGCGGGGGTCCACCACCACCAGGGTGGCGCCGTTGCGCACGGCCTTTTTCACCTGAAGGCCGATAACCGGGTGTGACTCGGTGGTGTTGGTCCCTATGGCCAGAATAAAGTCGGCTCCCCCAATATCACCGATGGGGTTGGTCATGGCCCCGCTGCCAAATGCTGCCGCCAGACCGGCGACAGTAGGCGAGTGTCAGAGACGGGCACAGTGGTCGATGTTGTTGGTCCCAAGTACGGCCCTGGCGAACTTGCTCATCAAGTAGTTTTCTTCGTTGGTGCACCGGGCCGAACTCAGGACCCCCAGAGCGTCGGAGCCGTATTCTTTTTTAATGGACCCCAGCTTCCCGGCCACCAGGTTGATGGCTTCTTCCCAGCCGGCTTCCTCAAAGACACCGTTGCGCTTGATCAAGGGTTTGGTGAGGCGGTCGGGGTGGTGAATAAAGCCGTAACCAAAACGGCCTTTCACGCACAGGGCACGCCCGTTGACTTCACCGTCACAGGATGTTACCCCCACCACACGGCCGTCCTTTACATTGAGATCAAAGGTGCAACCGGTGCCGCAGTATGGGCAGGTGGTCCGCACCTTCTTAACTTCCCAGGTGCGGGCCGCCGCACGCAGTCTCTTTTCCTGCAGGGCCCCCACCGGGCAAACGGCCACACAGTTGCCGCAAAAAACGCAGTCGGAACCGGCCAGGGTACTGTCCATGGCCGGGGTAACCTTGGTGTTGAACCCCCGGTAGGCAAAGTCCACTATGTTTTTACCCTGTATTTCAGCACAGGCCCGAACGCACTTACCGCACAGGATGCATTTATTCAAGTCCCGCACTATGAAGGGGTTATCATCTTCAATGGGGTAACTGTGGCGCTCACCGGTGAAACCGGGTTCCCGCACGCCGTACATGTAGGCGTAGTCCTGTAAACGGCAGTCGCCGTTTCTACCGCAGGTCAGGCAGTCCTGCGGGTGGTTAGCCAGCAGCAGCTCAATGATGGTTTTCCGGGCTTCCACCACGGCCGGTGAGGCGGTATGCACCACCATGCCGCTGGTGACAGTGGTGACGCAGGAAGCCGGCAGGTTGCGCATGCCCTCGATTTCCACCACGCACAGGCGGCAGCCGCCCCACGGGGTGAGCTCCGGGTCGTGGCACAGGGTGGGAATGAAAATCCCCGCGGACCGGGCCGCATCCAGCACGGTGGTGCCGGCCGGTACGGTAACCTGTTTCCCGTCTATGGTTAAGGTGACTTCCGCCACGTAATTGTACCTCCTTCCTGCCTGATTACCTTTCTTATTACCATCTTTTATTTATTTCCCTTCCACTTCCTTCATCCTGGCCACGACGCCCTCCAATCCCAGGGCTTCAGCCCAGGAAACGGGCACAAACCGGCCGTCCTTTTTCAGCATGGGGGTCATTGGTTCTTCCACGTAGAGCAGCTCCAGACCCAGGCGGCCTTTGAGGCACAGAGGCCGGCCGGGGCCGGGTTCTTTTGCTGTAATGCCGATCACTTTCCCGTCTTTGATGTTCAGCTCAAAGGTACATCCGCTTTCACAAAAAGTGCAGGTGACGGGTTTCCTTTGAATTTCCCAGGTGCGCCCTTTGCCGGCCATGGGCTTGTAGGTCAATGCGCCTACCGGGCAGACGGCCACGCAGCGGGCGCAATAAACACAGTCCGACTCGCCCAGGGGTACGTCCATGGCCGTAACCACTCTGGTGTTAAAGCCCCGGTAACCGAAGTCAATCACGCTGCGTCCGGGCACAGCCTGGCAGGTACGCACGCACTTGCCGCACAGGATGCACTTATTTTGATCCCTGATGATATAGGGGTTGGAATCATCCAGGGGGTAATTTTTCCTCTCGCCGTGAAAGCTGGTCTGTCGAACCCCGTACATGAAGGCATAATCCTGCAAACGGCAGTCGCCGTTTTTTTCGCAGGTCAGGCAGTCCTGGGGGTGGTTGGCCAGCAGCAAATCGATAATGGTACGCCGCGCCTCAATTACCGCTTCCGAGGCGGTGTGGACCACCATCCCCTCGGCCACGGTGGTCACGCAGGAGGCCGGCAGGTTGCGCATTCCAGGTATCTCCACGATGCACAGGCGGCAGGCCCCAAACCCCGGAATGGCCGGGTCGTGGCACAGGGTGGGGATGAAAATCCCCGCCGACCGGGCCGCATCCAGCACGGTGGTGCCGGCCGGTACGGTCACCTTTTGCCCGTCTATGGTTAAAGTGACATTGGCCACTGAAAACTTTCCCCCCTTTAACCGTTCCTTATGGTATCACCCCAACGGCCAGCGCTTGCTTACGCCTTTTCCACGGCGCCGAACTTGCACTTCTGCATGCAGTTGCCGCACTTGATGCACCGGGAAATATCGATGACGTGGGGCTGTTTCTTTTCGCCGCTGATGGCTCCGGCCGGACAGGCGCGGGCACAACTGCCGCAACCGGTGCACTTTTCGGCGTTGATGGTGTACACCAAAAGCGCCTGGCAAACGCGGGCCGGGCAGCGTTTATCCCTGATATGGGCTTCGTATTCGTCCCGGAAATAGCGCAATGTGGACAGGATCGGGTTGGGGCAGGTCTGTCCCAGGCCGCAAAGGGCCGTGCTTTTGACCACCCGGGCCAGCCGCTCCAGGGTCTCGATGTCTTCCTCCTTACCCTGGCCTTCGCAGATGCGGGTGAGGATTTCCAGCATGCGCTTGGTGCCCTCCCGGCAGGGAGTGCATTTGCCGCAGGATTCGGCCTGGGTGAAGTTTAAGAAGAACCGGGCCACATCCACCATGCAGGTGGTTTCATCCATGACTACCAGGCCGCCGGAACCCATGATGGCTCCTGCGGAAGTGAGGGATTCATAGTCGATGGGCAGGTCCAGCTGTTCCTCGGGCAGGCAGCCGCCGGAAGGCCCGCCGATCTGCACGGCCTTGAACTTCTTGCCGTCCCGGATGCCGCCGCCCACGCCAAAGATGATCTCCCGCATGGTAATGCCCATGGGCACTTCCACCAGGCCCGTGTTATTCACCTTGCCGGTCAGGGCGAAAATCTTGGTGCCCTTGCTCTTTTCCGTGCCCATGGCGGCATACCAGGCGCCGCCGTTGCGGATGATCAGGGGCACGTTGGCAAAGGTTTCCACGTTATTGATATTGGTGGGCTTGCCCCATAAACCTTTTTGCGCCGGGAAGGGCGGTCTCGGCCGCGGCATGCCCCGGTTGCCCTCAATGGAAGTTAAAAGGGCCGTCTCTTCGCCGCATACGAAGGCGCCGGCGCCAGCCTTGATCTTGATATGGAAGTTAAAGCCGGAATTGAGAATGTTATCCCCTATGAGCCCGCATTCCTCGGCCTGGGCAATGGCTATCTTGAGCCGGTGAATGGCCAGGGGATACTCGGCCCGCACGTAAATATAGCCTTCATCGGCGCCAACGGCATAGCCGCAAATCAGCATTCCCTCCAGCACCGCGTGGGGATCCCCTTCCAGGACGCTGCGGTCCATAAAGGCTCCCGGGTCCCCTTCGTCGGCGTTGCAGACTACATACTTCTTGTCCCCTTCCGCGGCACGGACAAAGCTCCACTTCATCCCGGTGGGAAAACCGGCGCCGCCCCTGCCCCGCAGGCCGGAGATCTTGACTTCTTCAATTACCTGCTCGGGGGTCATTTCAAACAGTGCTTTGGTCAGGGCCAGATAACCGTCATTGGCCACATAGTCGGCAATTTCTTCGGGATTGATGTGCCCGCAATTGGCGAGCACCAGGCGCTTTTGCTTGGCGTAGAAAGGAACGGTCTCGTAGGTGAGGGATTTTTCACCGGTGGCGGGATCAACGTAGAGCAGGCGCTCAACCACCTGGCCCCCCACCAGATGGCCGGCCACAATCTCGGGAATATCCTCTACCTGCACCCGGGTGTAGAAGATTTTCTGGGGCTCCACAATCATCAGGGGGCCCTGCTCGCAAAAACCATGGCAGCCGGTGATTTTGACCGATACTCTATCCTGCAAACCCTGCTTTTGCAGCTCTTCCACCAGGGCATCCACCAGTTTGCGGGAACCGGAGGAGGTACAGCCGGTACCGGCGCAAATGAGAATCTGCCGCCTGGAGCTATCTTCAGGCAGGTGGATATCCTCCAGAAATGCCTTGTATTTGGCCCGGCAGCTTTCATCCTCGTGGCACAGGGGCCCCTGCCGGCGGCATTTGATATAGTCTTTGCAGGGGCTGGCCGGGGAATGGAAACACTTTTCACAGCATTTATCCATTAATGACTTCATTTCTTTCGCCGCCCCCTTTCTATTCGTACTGCTCGAGAACTTCGGCCGCCCGCTCCGGGGTCAAACGGCCGTGGGTATCGTCGTTGACCATCATCACCGGCGCCAGGCCGCAGGCACCCAGGCAGGCCACCGTCTCCAGGGTGTAGCGCAGGTCGGCGGTGGTTTCGTTTCTGCCCACGCCAAGCTTCTCCGATACCGATGCAAATACCCGGGCCGCCCCCCGCACGTGGCAGGCCGTCCCCTGGCAGACTCTGATAATATTCCGCCCCCGGGGTTTTAAGTGGAACTGGGCGTAAAAGGTGGCCACCCCGAAGACCTTGCTGAAGGGAACCTTCAGCTCGGCGGCTATCCTTTGCATCACTTCCCCGGGCAGGTACCCGTAAATCTCCTGAGCTTCCTGCAACAGCGGGATGAGCGCCCCTTTAGTGCCCCGGTACTGCTCAAAAACCTTCTCCAGGGCTTCTCTTTTGGCCGCTTCATCCTGACATCCACACTGACAGCTCACCAGAATTTCCCTCCTCCCATTGCTCTCCCTCGCAGGTGCAAACAAACCCGCTTATTAATACAGCCAACAGCCTGCGCATTACGGGTGCACAGGCTTTACCAGCGGGTGTAAACAACCCGCTCTTCGGTAACCAGAATGTGCACCGGGCAATCGTGGGGGCCGGCGTAAACCTGCGGGCGGATCTGCAGCTCAAAGGCCAGGGCCAGCCAGACGGTGTCGGGCCTGGTGCGGGGCAGGAAGCGGTCGTAAAACCCGCCGCCATAACCCAGCCGGTTGCCCTTCAGGTCAAAGGCCACCCCCGGCACCACCACCAGATCCAGTTCCTGGGGCTCCAGGGGACGCAGGCACTCCGGGCGGGGTTCCAGGATGCCCCACGTTCCCGGCGCCAAATCGCCCGGGTATTCCAGCAACAAGGAGGGGGTGAGCCGCCTGCCGGCCACATCGGTCACCGGCACGGCCACCCTTTTCCCCCGGGCCATGGATTCTGCAATCAGAGCGCCGGTCTGCACCTCGTTGCGGAAGTCAACATAGGCCATGAGAGTCCGGGCCCTTTGAAACTCCTCCAGGGACAGCACGCGGCGCAAAATCCGCCCGCTTTTTTCGGCTATTTCTTCCGGAGAAAGACTGCCCCGTGCTTTTAAGACATCCTTTCTTAATTCGCCCTTGCCCACCAGAAATCCTCCATCTGTCAGATTTCAATAAAAATTTTTAATTAGTTCTTGAAAAAACAATTCGCCGGCAATTAAAAAGTTCCTCCCCGGTTGCCTTTACCTGAGCTTTAATGAGCCGGCGATTCCACTGGCTTCTTTTATAAAAGAAACGAACTCTTTTACCACAGATGTGTGGGACCTGTTTTTTTTATAAATTAAATAAAAGTTTCGAAGCAAGGAAAATCCCTTAATCCTCACAGGTACAAGCGTACATAGTTTTAATTCCTTTTGAACCGCCCACATGGAAATGATACTGGCTCCAAAACCAGCTTCTACAGCCTTTTTTACTGCTTCGGTACTCCCCAGTTCCATGACAACGTTTAATGCAGACAATTCCACCCCCGCTTCCTTCAACCGCTCTTCGGTAACTTTCCTTGTACCCGACCCCTGTTCCCGCAACACCAGGGGGAGCGCAACGAATTCATTCAGCGAGATATATTTTCTTCCAGCTAAAGGGTGCCCAGCCGGAAGTACCACCATCAACTCGTCCTGCAAAAAAGGGCTGGCAGCCAGTTCCTGATCGTCTACATGACTCTCCACCAGTCCTAAATCCAGGATGTTTTTTGATACCCGTTTCGCAATTTGCTCTGTATTGGTTACCTGTAGAAACACTTTTACCTGTGGATACTGATTCTTAAAACGGCCAATTACCTGGGGAATTACATACTCACCCAGAGTAAAACTTGCTCCAATGGACAGTGTACCCCTCATACATCCTGTAAGGGCAGAGATATCTTTCTCTGCTTCATCTACCAGGGACAAGATCTTCTCTACATAGCTATACAGGATACGGCCGGCCTCTGTTAGATTCACCTGGTGGGTGTTACGCTCAAATAACCGTGTGCCGAAGTGATCTTCCAGGGATTTAATCTGCATACTGATGGCCGGCTGGGAAATAAACAGGACCTGTGCAGCCTTTGAAAAGCTCTTTTTATCAGCTACTATCTTGAAAATATACAACTGGTGAAAGTTCACGGCGATCGCTACCTACCCTTAACAACCAGAACGGGGATCTCTGATGCTTCAACTACTGCTTCTGCAACGCTCCCCAATGCTATTCTTTTAATTCCCGTTAAGCCGGTATCCCCTACAACAATTAAGTCGGCCTCTTCTTTCTCAGCAGTATCTACAATCTGTTTAACAGGATTGCCCCTTAAAAGAAGCCGGTTAACATCTAAACAGTATGCCTTACCGTACCTCTGAACAAGCTCCAGGCCAGCCAGCCCATAACGGATCCTTTTACTCTTTTTTGCCAGGTATTCCCACTGATCTTCTGGAACAACGGCCTCTTCACCGTCGGAGTCTACAAACACAGCAGTTATTTTTGCACCGTGACACCTGGCTAAAGCTACGGCATATTTAGTTGCTTCAACAGCCGGAGCCGAACCATCCACCGCTAGAATAATCCTGTTAATGGAAATACTTGCTACTTCCAGTTGATATCCTCTTAAAAGTTGCTCTGCCAGCCCGCTAACCATCTTAATACCTCCAAAGCCTAAAAATGAACAATGCGAACAGCAGCAAATCCAGCAATCGAAATGACCAGGGATCCGAGCAAACCGACGAAAAATGATTTTAAGCCCATACGTTTAAACATTACAATATCAACGTTAAGTCCCATGCCCGCCATGGCCATAATCAAAAAAAGATTACTAATTTGCAGGATTAAAGAAGCAAGCTCATCTGGTATTAAACCAGTGGTTCTAAGGCAACTCATCCCGAGAAAACCCAGAAGAAACCAGGGAAATGATAGGTTACGCCACCCGCTAATTTGTTCTTTCTCCCCATTTTTCAAATTAAACCAGAGGCTTATTCCCAGGGTAACGGGAACCAGCAGGGCCACCCGGCCGAGTTTGGTTAAAAGGGCCATGTTAGCCGCAGAGCTTCCTGCCGACTGGGTTGCAGCTATCACGTGTGCTATTTCATGTAAGGTTGCTCCTGCAAAAACGCCGTAAGAACTTGCATCCAGGCCCCAAAACGGCTGTAGTAAGACATATAAAACACTACCAATGGTACCCAAAACGGCAACACTTGCCACTGATACAACTGTCTCATCCTGGCTGGCCTTAACCGTTGGCGCAACGGCAGCTACAGCAGCAGCTCCACAAACACCAGTTCCTACCGCTGTTAGTAAAGCCAACCGTTCCTCTACAGCAAATAATCGTCCCAGAAAACAAATAATAACAATGGCCGATAAAATAACCGCAGCATCGAGAAGAATAATTTTGGGACCTGTAGCAACTATGGCATCGAGGTTGAGTCGAACACCCATCAAAACGATACCATAACGCAAAAGTCTCTTACTGGCGAAATTTATCCCTACATTAGCATGTTTATGGATCCCCATAACGCCCCGCCAGCAAATACCAATTAAAATTGCAATAACCATAGGTCCGGATACAGAAAAAAAAGGTAGTGTGGCAATATTATGAGCAAGAATCCCCACTACTATGGTTAAAATGAGCCCTTGAATGCCACCGTGAAAAAAAACTTTACGCTGAAGAATTTCAACCCTCACTTACGGCCATCTCCCCTTGTCGTTTTTTTTAAAGTTTACCACTGGAAAGGGTAATAAGGGAAATACCGGTTAATAATAACCCTTATAAGGTAATATTTATAAGCAAAGGGGGTAAGAATGGCCATTCAGGTCCACTGAGTTAAATATCTCCCGTTAAAATCTAAGAGCACACATTCTTACGATGTGTGCTCCAGGAATAACCGATCTCCTGTGAAAATCCTCCAGCTTCTGTATCTTAAAATGACAATCCTGGCAAAGTTCATTTTCCACTTCTTAACGGTATTCCGCTGTGACTTCCTTCCCCTTTTTCCTGAGCAAACGGATTAATTGTTCGATGGTCCGGTGCTTGTAGGCGCAATCTCCGGCCGGATTGACGGCCAGCCCCACGATAAAATGGATCACGTCCGCCCAAAGCAGGGTGGCCGCCAGCCGGCTGGCGCCGTCCCGGGCCTTTTGCAAATCCTCCGGGAGCAACTCCTGGCGCAGGTGTTCCAGGGCGTAAAGCACGGTCAGGGTACCCTCGGTAACCAGGTCAATGCCGGCAATGAAGCCTACCGGTGGCACCCGGTCGCTGCGGGTGGAAAGGTCCACCTCTATTTTCCTGTCCAGAACGCGGGCCACAATGCTGGCCGTGGTACCCCCGCAGACCACCTTCACTCCGGGCGAGCGCACCAGTTTTTCCACCACCAGGGCATCGGCGGACCTGTCCATGGGGGGCCCGATCATTACCGTCACCTTACGGGGGACGAGAGCTTTCACTACCACCACGCTGGTATCGTCACCCGGCCGGCCGGCATAAAGCTGGTGGCACCGCTGGATTAATTCCTTTGCCCAGGCTGTCGCGTCCAGGTTTCTGGCGGCCAGCTCCAAAAGAAAGGTGCGTACCCCGTCCCAGCCCCAGCCCCGGTTAAGGACGCCGCCAATACCCGCGTGCACCACCCCGTCGCTGATCAGCACCAGCCAGTCCCCTTCCCGGAAATCGAAAAAAGCTTCCGTAATTTCTTTGTCATTGATCACCCGCCGGATACGGCTGATTTCCCTCAACCGATCCCCGTGGCCCAGGAAGGCCCTGGGGTTGTCGTATTCCACCAGATAAGCCCGACCGGCGGCCATGACCTGCAGGATGGAGAAGGTGCTGTAAGCCAGCTTGCGCACCCTGCAGGTGGGCAGGGTCTGCACCAGGGTTTCAATGACTTCCTCGATTTCCCCGCCCATGCGCAGCATGGTGGCTGCAGTTTTGGTGGTCAAAGAAGAGAGAATATTGGCCTTCACCCCGCTGCCCAGGCCGTCGGAAAGGACCACGATGGTGGAAGAGCGGGTTCGAACCACCTCAATGCTGTCGCCGCAGAGCTCTTCCCCGGCCTTATTTAGCTGAGCCCTCCCAATGTCAAGGGAAATTTTCATGAAAACTTGCCGCTGGAATACCCCCGATTTTATTCGAGGGAAGAGAGCGGCTCACCCCCCTTATCTACAGCCACTACTCCTGCATCAGGCGAATTAACTGGCTGAGCAAAACCTTGGTTTCCGCCGTGGTTTCCCCCAAAAGCCCGGCAATTTCCTGGGCCACCTTCATCTGCTTGTTAATGACCTCCTGGGCCCGCTTGATAGTTTGGGTCTTCATTTGCTTTAACTCTTCCTGCTGCCGCCTCTCATGGGTGATGTCCACCAGGATGCCCACCACAACCTCCCCCTTTTCCAGGGGAAAGATTACTTCCCGGATGATCCGGTCGTATTCGTCATAGGTATGCAAGACATTCAAGGGTTCCCCGGTAGCCAGCACCCGGCGGAAGTTGGTGGCATCGATCAGTTGATCCAGCTTCTGCCCGGTGATCTCTTTCCCCTGCCAGCCAAACATCTCCCGGACCGCCGGGTTCACTTCCAGGATCTCCAGGTGCCGGTTCACAATAATACAGCCGTTGGGCATGGCATTGATCACCAGGTTGGACATGGATTCCGCCCGGCGGCGCATGTAGGGGATGCACATCTGCACCTCGGCCATCCCCCAGTAGACCGCCGCAGCCTTTTCCCGGCAGGAGTTGTAGCCGCAGGCACCGCAGTTCAATTCGTCTTCGGGAGTGTACTTACCCGTTTGCGCCAGTATTTGCTTGATGGCTTCCGCCGGCGGTTCGGGCCGGTAAATCTTGCGTTCCCGGTAGCGCCTCTGGAGCATGTTTAAGGGCAGGGGCCGGCCCTCCTCCTCCCGTGTGAGGGAGGCGGCGGAGGATCTGGCCCGGAAATATTCAATGATCCTCTGGCGGCGCACGAAGATATCCCCGGCAGTCTCCATGAGGGGGCCGGCAATACACCCACCGTTACAGGCCAGCAATTCCATGAAGGCCGGGGGGTGTTTGATATACCCCCGCTGCAGCTGGGAAAGAAAATCAATGCAGTTGACCAGCCCCGATATGGCCACCACCCGGGTATCCAGCATATCGGTGCTCAAAGACAGGGTGTGCAGCTCGCCGCCTTCCACCGGGAAAAGGATGGCCCTTTGGGGGTGGGGAGGATCAAAATCCCCCGGAACAAACTGGCCGGGGGAAAGTCCCTCCGCTTCAAGCCACTGCCAGAGTTCATCAAATCCCAGCACCTCATCAACGGCATCGGGAAATTGCCTGGCTTCTTCTTTTTTGGCGATACAGGGTCCGATGAAGACCACCCGGCTCTGCGGGTAGTTTTGTTTGATCCACCGCCCGTGGGCGACCATGGGAGACACCAGGGGAGCAAGCCTGGAAATTAACTCCGGGTAGTATTTTTCCACCAGGTTCACCACCACCGGACAGGCAGTGGAAATGTACGATCTGTCTTTGGGCAATTGCTTTTGCGCCCGGCAGACCAGTTCGGCCCCCCAGGAAGTTTGCTGTACCAGGGCAAATCCCAGAGCTTTGAGCATGGCGGGCAGGGTCAGGGCATACCCGGGGGGCAGCACGGCCGCAAAGGATGGGGCCACGCTGGCCACCACCGGGCCGCCGCAGGCCAGCAACTCCTTCACCCGCTCCCGGCTTAAGGATACCTTTTTTGCCCCCTGGGGGCAGGTCAAAACACACCGGCCGCAAAGGACACACAGATCTTCCACAATGCGGGCACGCAGCTTGTCGTTTTCCGCTTCGATGCGGATGGCCTTGACCGGACAGGAACGGATGCAGCGGTAGCAGTCCCGGCAGCGGTCGGCCACGGTGGTGATGGGAAAGGATGCCTGTTCACCCACTTAAAGTGCCCCCTCGAAAATAGTTCGGCTTATATGACCTGGGTGACAATGTATTGCTCACAGCGTAAATACTCAGAAAAACCGTTATGACAAGGATGCGGCGCTGTCCGGAGCGAACGACTTGCGAAGCACCGATAACAGCACCCGGCGAACCCAGCACTCACCGGCAAAGATGCTCATTCCAAGGCAAATGCAAAAGGCAGTAGAAAATTTGGCCTTCGCAGTATGGCTTATTCAGTGAGTGCTGGGCGGCCCGAAGCGAGCCGCGGTGCTGTCGGCGCGAAGCACCGGAGTGAGCGGGGACAGCGCCGCAGCCAAATAGGGCTTACTGAATATTTACCCTCACAGCTTATGAACATTTCTACGATAAAGGACGGGGTTCCTGCCCCGTCCCTTGTCGCACCGCCCTTCCTTAAACCACCCAGGGCGGCTCGGCCTTGATGGCAATCTTAGTCTTGAAGACTTCTTCGGCGTTATCCAGGGTTACGTTGGTAATGATTTCATCGTTGACTTTAATGCTCACACCCCGGTCGCAGTGCTCCAGGCAGAAGGTTCCCTTCAGCTGCACGTAATCGGCGATGCCCATCTGCCGAGCCAGGGTCATGAATTTATTTAAAATGTCATAGGAACCTTTGAGGTAACAATTGGTACCCACGCAAACCGCTACCTCCACCGGGCGCTCGTCCCGGCGGCCGCTCACTTCTACGGGCTTGCCGCTGATGCGCCGCCGCGGGTAGTAGCGGGTATGCAGGGCCTGATGGGTATTGGCGTTGGCCGGGCCGCCAAACCACCGTTCCAGGGCCCTGGTGACAAAAATGTTGTCCTGGGGCCTGTGCAACTGTTCCGCCCGGTCCAGCGCGTAAAGGCCCTTCATGCGTCCCAGCCGAGAAGCGGTATTGTTGGGGTAAGGCTGACCGCCGCCGCCAAGGCAGCCGCCGGGACAGGCCATTACTTCCACGGCGTGGTAGAAAGCTTCTCCCGACTTGATGCGGTTGATGAGCTTCTCCGCATTGGCCAGGCCGTTTACCACCGCCAGCTTGAGGTTTTGCCCGCCGATCTCCAGTTCTGTCTCCTTAATTCCCTGGATACCCCGCACCGGGTAAAAATCCACCCGCCCCACATCACCGGGGGACTGCTGGGCCGCAACAAAGCGCACCACCGATTCCATCACCCCGCCCGAGGCACCGTAAATGACCGCCGCGCCTGAGCCCATCCCCAGGGGATTGTCAAACACTTCCGGCTCCAGCTCGTTAAAGACAATGCCCGCTTCCTTAATCATCTGGGCCAGCTCCATGGTAGTGAGGACGAAATCCACATCGGGGACACCCCCGGTGGTAAATTCGGGCCGTCTGGCTTCAAACTTTTTAGCCGTACAGGGCATTACCGACACGCAGACCACTTCCGCCGGATTCTTACCAATCTCCCGGGCGTAATATTTCTTCACCAGGGAACCGAACATCTGCTGGGGAGACCGGCAGGTGGACAGGTTTTCCAGGAGGTCGGCGTGGAACTGCTCGGCATATTTCACCCAGGCCGGGCAGCAGGAGGTGAACAGGGGCAGCCTGCCGCCCTTTTCCAGCCGGCCCAGCAGCTCCATCCCTTCCTCGATGGTGGTCATATCGGCAGTAAACAGGGTGTCAAACACGCGGTCAAAACCTATTTTCCGCAGGGCCGCCACCATTTGCCCGGTCGCCTTTTCCCCGGGCAGCAGGCCAAACTCCTCGCCGATGGCCACCCTTACCGCCGGAGCTACCTGCACCACCACCACTTTGCCGGGATCCTGGATGGCGTCCCAAACCTTATCCACTTCCGACTTGACCGTCAGGGCACCGGTAGGACACACGGCCACGCATTGACCGCAATTGACACAGGCCACTTCCTGCAGGGGTTTGCCAAAAGCGGTGGTTACCCGGGTTTTGGAACCCCGGAAGGCAAAGTCCCAGATCCCCAGCCCCTGGACCTCCTTGCACATGCGCACGCAGTCGCCGCAGAGGATACACTTGTTGGGATTCTTTACCAGGGACGGGGAAGTATTATCCACCGGCATCTTTTTATCCAGATGACCGAAGCGGACCTCCGTCACCCCCATCTGGCGGGCCAGTTGCTGCAGTTTGCAGCTTCCGCTGCGCCCGCAACTGGTGCATTCCCGGTCGTGGTTGGCCAGGAGCAGTTCGATAATCATGCGGCGCAACCGGCGGGTGCGGGGGGTGCTGGTGTGAATAACCATGCCGTCGGCTGGAGGCGTTGAACAGGAGGCCACCAGCCCCCGGCCCTCCACTTCCACCATGCACATGCGGCAGGCCCCGTAAACGCTCAATTCAGAGTGATAGCAAAAGGTAGGCAGTTTGATACCGGCCCGGCGCACTACTTCCAGGATGTTCCTGGCATCATTTATTTCCACCACATGACCATCTACGGTAACTTTCCCTGCAGACATACTCGTTGGCACTTCCTTTCATCATGATATTAGGCGGTGTAAACGGCGCCGAACTTGCATTTCTCCATGCAGGTGCCGCACTTAATGCATTTAACCAGGTCAATGGTGTGGGGCTGTTTTTTCTCACCGCTGATGGCTTCCACCGGGCAGTTCTTAGCACACAAACCGCAGCCCCTGCATTTTTCCTGGTCAATAAAGTAACTGAGCAGTGCCTTGCAGACTCCCGCCGGACATTTTTTCTCCCGCACATGGGCTTCGTATTCATCACGGAAGTAGCGCAGGGTGGTGAGCACGGGGTTGGGAGCGGTCTTGCCCAGGCCGCACAGGGCACCGTCTTTGACCACCAGCGCCAGCTCCTCCAGCAGGAGGAGGTCTTCCTCCGTAGCCTTACCCTGGGTTATTTTGGTCAAGAGCTCCAGCATCCGCCTGGTCCCTTCCCGGCAGGGAACACATTTGCCGCAGGACTCATTTTGCACGAAGGTCATGAAGAACTTGGCCACTTCCACCATACAACTGTCCTGGCCGATGACCACCATGCCGCCGGAACCGATCATTGCCCCCACCTGTTGCAGGGAATCGAAGTCCAGGGGCAGGTCCAGGTGCTCTTCGGTCAGGCAGCCTCCGGAAGGCCCTCCGATTTGCACCGCCTTGAACTTTTTGCCTTCCCGCAGGCCACCGCCGATGTAAAACACCACTTCCCGCAGGGTAATGCCCATGGGAACCTCTACCAGACCGGTGTGAGCCACCTGCCCGGCCAGGGCAAAGGTCTTGGTACCGGGGCTCTTGGGAGTGCCGTACTGCTTGAACCAGTCCGCCCCCCGGGAAATAATGGGAGCCACGTTGGCCAGGGTCTCCACGTTATTGATGATGGTCGGGCAGCCCCAGAGACCGCTCTGGGCCGGGAAGGGAGGACGGGGACGGGGCATGCCGCGCTGGCCCTCAATGGAGGCAATCAAAGCCGTTTCCTCGCCGCAGACAAAGGCGCCGGCACCCTCTTTAATGTGGATGCGAAAAGCGAATCCGCTGCCCAGGATGTTATCGCCCAAAAGGCCAACAGCCCCGGCATCGGCCACGGCCTTTTTCAACCGTTTTACCGCCAGAGGATACTCCGCCCGCACGTATATGTAGCCTTCGTCCGCTCCAATGGCATAGCCGGCAATCATCATCCCTTCCAGCACCCGGTGGGGAGCGCCTTCCATCACGCTGCGGTCCATGAAGGCCCCGGGATCACCTTCGTCGCCGTTACAAATGACATATTTTTTGTCCCCCGCGGCAGACCGGGCAAAGGCCCACTTCCGGCCGGTGGGAAAACCCGCTCCGCCACGGCCGCGTAGACCCGAATCCATTACTTCCTTAATTACGTCCTCGGGAGTCATCTCAAATAGGGCTTTTTCCAGGGCCTGATAACCGCCGTGGGCCAGGTAATCATTGATATCCTCCGGGTTAACCAGGCCGCACAATTCCAGGGCCACCCGCACCTGATTCTGGTAAAAGGGAATATCTTCTTCCCGGGCCACCACCTGGCCGGTAACCGGATGATGGTAGAGCAACCTTTCCACCGGCCGGTTGTGCAAGATGTGCTCTTCGATGATCTCCGGGACGTCCTCTTTTTTGACCTTTAAATAGAGCACTCCTTCCGGCTCGAATCGCACCAGGGGACCCATCTGGCAAAACCCGTGACAGCCGCTGATATTTAAAGCAGTCCCGGCATTTTCCTCCTCATGCACCAGCTCTACTTTATAAGGTAAACCTCTTTTGACCAGTTCCTCCCGGAAGGCTTCGTATACGCCCAGGGAGCCGTTGGCCACACAACCGGTACCGGCACAGATTAAAATGCGCAACTTTTCTTTAATCAGGGCCTCCCTGGCCCGCTCTGTGAGCGCCTTAAAATCCTGCCTTGATTTAAGCATGGGCTTCCCTCCGTTCTTCTTTGCTTTCCCCCGCTTTTATAACCCGCAACACCCTTAAAACATCTTCAGTCGTCATCTGTCCGTGCACTTCCCGGTCGTTAATGGTTACCACCGGGGCCAGCCCACAGGCCCCCAGGCAGGATACCGTTTCCACCGTAAACTGCAGGTCATCGGTTGTCTGCTGGCCTTCCGCAAGTCCCAGTTCCTTGCGCAGGGCAAAATGGATCGGTTCGGAACCCCGCACGTGGCAGGCCGTGCCGTCACAAACCCGGATGACATATTTGCCCTTGGGAACCAGGGAAAACTGGGCGTAGAAGGTGGCCACCCCGTAGACCACCGCTGGCGGAATATTTAAAGCCGTGGCAATATAGGTCAGTACTTCTTCGGGCAGGTAACGGTATTCTTGCTGCACTTCCTGCAGGATGGCAATCAAATGCGACACCTTACCCTCGTGACGGGCGATAATTTCCTGCAACTTTTCAAACTTTCTGCCCGTTCCCTCCATACAAACCCCTCCCATTCTTCAAAAGTTTTAGACTTTACCGATTCAAATTTTAATGATTTTTCCGCATACTACAATGAAAGCTAAATAAACAACATAAAACACATAAATCTCTTTAAAAAAGAAAAAAACCCGTGGCGGGTTTTGGGAGTCATCAGGAACTGAACAAGTTGACCAGGCTGTAGATTTTTAAAGGTCTCCCCACCGTGCCATATCTCAACTCCACCTTAACATAACCAATCTGCTCCAGGTAATCCATGTACCGCCTTACGGTAACCCGGGAAATACCCACCCCTGTGGCTATTTCCTCCGAAGAAACCCCCGTTTCGTTATGTTCCTCCAGATATGATAAAACCTGCTTTAAAGTCACCTTATTGAGCCCTTTGGGGAAGTCCGGCCAGAATTCCTGCTCGGATTCATCTTCCCCCATCTGCTCTTCCGGCCGGTTATCGCCGGCTTTTAAATGCTCCCCTGGCTGGAAAACCGGGTCACAGACAGTGGTTGCACCGGAAGCCGTATCCTGTCTGGTAGTGAGGTGCAAAACCAGCGGCTGGATAACCTCCAAAGTCTCCTTTACCGTCCGGATCAGCTCCGTCATTTGTTCGGTACAGGGCGTTGCAACCCTTTCGGCGGGGTGTTCCCCTGCATGGCCATGCCCGGTGTTATCCCGGGATTGCCTCTGTCGCAAATAAAACCACAGGCCGGCGGCGCCAAGCACCACCGACAATCCCCAGAAGGCCAGGTTGAGCCCCAAAGCATAATGTATGGCCCCGCCGACCTGCCGGGTGTTGCCGGATACCAGCATTTCGATAATTACGAGGTTATACAGCGTAGCCAGGCCGGTCCCGGCAGCAACCAGCAAGGCAAAGATGAAGATCATATCGTGCCTTGAAAAGCGCATGGTTTTGTCCACTCCCCTGGCTGCAAAGAAAAAGGGCGTTTATTTGCCCCCATCGCCCTATACCAGTAAAGGCACGGCTAAATTGCAAAAGCAAACCCGGCTGCTGGCCAAGCCGGGCTATTTGTTTACAATGCGTAAACCTCTTCCCCGCTCAGGATACGGATACCCTTTGCCTGCAGGGCGGCAATGGCCCCGTCCAGTTGTTCCACCCGGAACACCACCAGGGCGGCCTTGGAAGCTTTCTGCAAAAAGGCATACAGGTACTCGATGTTCAGGTTTGCTTCTTGCAAAACGGCCAGCACCCCGGCCAGGCCGCCGGGCTCATCCACCACTTCCACGGCAATGACATCGGTGGCGCTGACGGTAAAACCGGCCTCCTTGAGCACCCGGTAAGCCCGGTCCGGGTCGTTAACAATGAGACGCAAAATGCCGAAGTCGGTGGTATCGGCTATGGCCAGGGCACGGATGTTGATGCCGTTGTCCCCCAGTACCCTGGTCACCTGGGCCAAACGCCCCGTTTTGTTTTCCAGGAAGATGGAGATTTGCTTGACTTTCATGGGAGAACCCCCTTTCCTTATATATGTGCCGCGGAAGCTGCCCGCAACTACAACTGCCCGACCATTTATATCTGCCGCCGGTCGACTACCCGCTTCGCCTTGCCTTCACTTCTCGGGATGGTGTTGGGCTCCACCAGCTTCACCCGGGCGGAAATACCCAGAACGCTTTCGATCCGCTCCCGCAGGCGTTGTTCCAGGTCTTCCAGCTTGCGCACCGTATCGCTGAACATGTGCTCCGCCACTTCCACCCAGATTTCCAGGTAGTCCAGGTTGGCCTTGCGGTCCACCACCAGCAGATAGTGGGGTTCGGTTTCGCCGAACTCCAGGAGCACGCTTTCCACCTGGGAGGGAAATACGTTAACCCCGCGGATGATGAGCATGTCGTCGCTGCGGCCGGTAATCCGCCGGATGCGGTAATGGGTCCGGCCACAGGGGCAAGGTTCCGTATCCAGCCGGGTGATATCCCGGGTGCGGTAGCGGATGAGGGGAAAGGCTTCCTTGGTAATGGTGGTAATCACCAGTTCCCCCTCTTCCCCGGGAGGCAGCACTTCCCCCGTTGCCGGATCGATAATTTCGGGTATAAAGTGATCTTCCCAGATATGCATGCCCTGTTTTTCAGCGCACTCCATGGCCACACCGGGACCCATTATTTCCGAAAGGCCGTATATGTCCAGGGCCATTAAGTCCAGCTTTTCTTCCAGCTGCCGGCGCATGCGCTCCGACCAGGGTTCGGCGCCGAAAATACCGGCCTTTAAAGGCATCTTTTTAAAGTCCAGGCCCATCTTTTGCCCTTCCTCGGCCATGTACAGGGCATAGGAAGGGGTACAGGTTAAAATGGTGGTGCCGAAGTCCTGCATCAGCATGAGCTGCCGCTGGGTGTTGCCCCCGGAAACGGGCACCACTGCTGCACCCAGACGCTCTGCCCCGTAGTGCAGCCCCAGGCCGCCGGTGAACAGGCCGTAACCATAGGCGTTCTGCACCACATCGAATTTGGTGCCCCCGGCGCAAACCAGTGAACGGGCGATCAGTTCTGCCCAGGTGTTAATATCGTTTTGAGTATATCCCACCACCGTGGGCTTGCCCGTGGTGCCTGAAGAAGCGTGCACGCGGACCACATCGCTCATGGGTACGGCAAACAAGCCAAAGGGATAGTTGTCGCGCAAATCCTGTTTGGTGGTGAAGGGCAGTCGCCGCAGGTCCTCTAAAGTTCGGATGGACGAGGGCTTGATACCCATTTCGGTAAACCTTTGCCGGTAGAAGGGTACGTTGCGGTAAACACGCTCGATGGTTAGCTGCAGGCGCTCCAACTGCAGCGCCCGAAGCTGCTCCCGGGACATGGTCTCATGCTCGCGATCCCAGTACACAAGCTCACTGCTCCTTTGCTATAAACTCAAAACTCATTTTTAAAGAATACTTCAACAACCGCTCCCGAGCATCCTGCTGAAGAAAAAATTTTTCGGTACTTCGTCATTAGCCGATGTAAATATCTGGCAGGTTGATGGACAAAAAGAAATTTGTTTCGGAAATATTGGACATCAATCGACCCACAATTTCACCCACAGGCCGATCCTTTGACTGGTCAGTTATTAACAAACTTATTCACATTATCCACAGCCCGAAATCCACAGGACCGCTATTCACCCGACCGGAAACCGGTTTTTACAGGGAACCATTTCAACCCGGAAAGCCTTGATTTTCAAGGCTTCGCGTTTTTCAACTCCTTTTTGCCCGCCGGATTTGCTGTTCCCCAAAGGCCACACTTTTTGTGGATAACTCGAAATAATCCACAGGCAAAAAATGATAAAATTCCTTCGACAAAGTTTGCTTAAGACGACGGCAGGGGTAGGCCGGGCATGGCATTGAGGGTCAGGGATGCCAGATCGCCCCGCAGATACTTGTAATAGGCCGCACACCCGATCATGGCCGCATTATCGGTGCAGAACACCGGCGGGGGGTAAAATACCTCCAGGCCTTCCTGACGCGCCCGGGACGCCAGGGCCGCCCGTAACCGGCCGTTGGCCGCCACTCCCCCGGCCAGGATTATGGTCGGACAGTTGTAATTGCGGGCAGCTTCCATGGTTTTATCCACCAGCACGTCTACCACGGCTTTTTGAAAGCTGGCCGCCACATCGGCCGGGTTTACTTCTTCTCCCCTTTGCCGGCAGCGGTGCAGGTACTGGAGCACCGCCGTCTTCAGGCCGCTGAAAGAAAAATCAAGGCCGTCCAGGTAGGCCCGGGGAAAATCAATGGCCTCTTCGTTACCCTCCCTGGCCAGGCGCTCAATTGCCGGCCCTCCGGGGTAACCCAGTTCCAGCACCCTGGCCACCTTGTCGAAGGCTTCCCCGGCGGCATCATCCCGGGTGCTACCCAGCAGCCGGTAATCACCGTGATGCAGAACCAGCACCAGGTCCGTATGGCCGCCGCTTACCACCAGGCAGATGAGGGGAAAGGGCAAATCGGGCCGGACCAGGAAATTGGCATAGATGTGGCCTTCAAGATGATTCACGGCAATGAGGGGGATATCCAGGGCAAAGGCCACGGCCTTGGCCGCAGCTACCCCCACCAGCAGGGCCCCTACTAGCCCGGGGCCGTGGGTGACCGCCACCGCATCCAGATTGCCAAAAACCAGCCCGGCCTGGTCCAGCGCTTCTTTAATAACATGATTGATTAACTCCAAGTGCTTGCGGGAGGCTACTTCGGGCACGACCCCGCCAAATTTCCTGTGTACATCCACCTGCGAGGAAATAATATTTGAAAGCACTTTCACACCATCTGCCACCACGGCAGCGGAAGTTTCATCACAGGAAGTTTCGATTGCCAGAATCTTAACGCTCATCTCACTACCTCTCTCAAAAGCAAGGTAACAATACTATAATAATACCACAAAAAACACCCCGGCATAACTGCCAGGGTACGCAATCACCGGGGGAACAAAAGATGGGGCACGTTGTGCGGCTGCTCACCTACAATATACACCACGGTAAGGGAGTTGACGGCAAAGTGCGTTTACGGCGCGTGGCGGCGGTCCTGCAGCGGCATAACCCCGATGCGGTCGCCCTGCAGGAAGTGGACCGCCACCTGCCCCGCAGTTACCTGCGCCACCAGGCCCGGGCGCTGGCCCAGCACCTGAACATGTACTTTGTTTTTGCCCCCACCTTAAGCTGGCTGGGCATCTGCCAGTACGGCCTGGCCATTTTAAGCCGTTACCCCATATCAGAACATCAATACTACCCTTTGCCCGGCACTCACGAACCCCGGGGGCTGCTATCAGCCAGCCTGGACCACGAAGCAGGAACGTTTTTCCTGCTCAACACCCACCTGGGCTTAAACTACCGGGAAAGGGAAAAACAAGCGGAAACAATAAGGGAGATCGTCAGCTCTATGAATGGGCCGGTGGTCCTGGCGGGCGATATGAATACGGAACGGCTCACCTTCCCCGAACTGCCCGTCACCCCACCGGACACCCTGCCAACCTTTCCCTCATACCGCCCCCGGTTCGGGCTGGACCGCATATTTGCGTCGCGCCACTGGCGCATCATCAAGGCTCTTACCCCTTCCGCGGGCGCTTCCGACCATTTGCCCCTGCTGGTGGAGCTGGTACTGGCAAACTGAAATATTCAGAAAAACGTTATGAGGAGGATGCGGTACTGTCCGAAGCGAACGACTTGCGAAGCGCCGGTAACAGCACCCGGTGAACCCAGCACTCACCGGCAAAGATGCTCATTCCAAGGCAAATGCAAAAGGCAGTAGAAAATTTGGCCTTCGCAGTATGGCTTATTCAGTGAGTGCTGGGCGGCTCGGCTCTCGAGGACGCATGATGAACTACCCGGAAGAAGACCTTTTAAGACATATTGTTTCAAGAGGTAACAACGAAGAATGATTAGTGGCGGGCAATCCGCAGAAGACCCAGCACTCACTGGCCATGATGCTCTTTCTAAGCCTGCTGTAACAAAATAGTAAGTGCAGAGCTTTCCAGTATAACTTTTTCAGTGAGTGCTGGGCGGCCCGAAGCGAGCCGCGGTGCGCATCTTACGCGGAGCACTGGAGTGAGCGGGGACCCAGCACTCACTGGAATACTAGCTCTTCCCAAAACCTGATGTGTCAATTAAACCTGAAACACCGGAGCAGAGTCATATTTAGGTGAGTGCTGGGCCGCATCCAACCGGGTTCACTGAATATTTCTACTGGCCGGTGAGGGGTTCCCCCAGTTCCGCCATCAGATCCCGGAATACCTGGCCCGCACTGTTATGAATCACCAGCTCGGCCTGTTCGTCCCAGGGGGTTGGCTCCCGGTTGATGATCACCACCCGCCGGGCAAACTGCGGCAATCCGGCAGCCGGGTAAACCTGCAGGCTGCTTCCCACCACCAGCAGCAACTGGCAGCCGGACAGGGCCCTGGTGGCTTTGAAAAAGTCCTCACTCATCCGGTCTTCAAACAGAACCACATCCGGTCGCAAAATTCCCCTGCAGATACCGCAAAGGGGAGGGTTCTGCCCCTTTTCAAACTGTTCCACCAGGTAAGAAAAGGGGTAACTCTGTTCACAGCTCATACAGTGGCAGGTGCGCAGGTGGCCGTGAATTTCCCACACCCGTTTTGAACCCGCCCGCTGGTGCAAGCCATCGATATTCTGGGTAATTACCCCCACCAGGTAACCCAGCTCCTCCAGGCGGGCCAGTGCCCGGTGGGCATCGTTGGGCTCGGCGCCGCTAAAGACCGTCCAGCGGGAGAGATTTATGTTGTAAAAAGCAGCCGGATCCCGCTTTAAGGCGCTCAGACTGGCTGTTTGAATGGGGTCATATTTGGTCCACAACCCCGTTCCCGGGCTGCGGAAATCGGGAATACCGCTCTCGGTACTTACTCCGGCCCCCGTCAGGGCAAAATTGCGGTCGTGGCGGCGCAAAAGTTCGGCCAGGGTACGAATTTTCTCCTGGTAGGACGCAGAAATGGCCGCTCACCTCCTGCAGGAAAGTTTCGCATTATTTAGATAAATCTCAGTGGCAGCCGTCTCCGGCCTTGCCGCATCCGTGCCGGACGACCGGCCACCAATAACCAGCGCACGGTTTTAAAAGGCTTTGATTCTTCCCTTCAATTTATAGAAAGGTCACTATACATCTATATCCACCACTGCCCGACCTTATCATCTTAACTTTCTCCAGCCGGTTTTTCCGAAGCCACCCGGTTGCCGCAATAGCTGCAGAATTTCCCTCCTGCCGGGAGCTCGATTTTGCACTGGGGACACACCAGGGGCTTTGGCTGTAGCCTGTTGATCTGCTCCTGGATGGATAACATATCGGTTTCTATCTTCCGCGTGCTCTCACAAAGGCGTTCAATTTCCCCGTCCAGTCCTTCTTCACCTTTATAACGGCGGTAAACCAGTTCTCCCAAACTCAAAAAATTGTTTTCCAACTCTTTTTCCAGACGCGAAAGCTCAAATTTCAGCCGGGTGGCCTCCAGAAATTCACTGGAACGCTTGGTCACCTCTTTGGCCTTATCGCTCAGCCCCTTAGCCGTTTCACCTATTTTCTGAAAGATCTCCATGTGAAGAGCCCCCCTTTAAATGTTTTGACAATATTAGTTCGACAGGTACCAGGAAAAGTCCTCCCCTGCTGGCAGCATTTGTTTTTTAATCGAGTGTGCTTTGTTCGCTTTGGCCACTACCTGGGGCATAACTTCGAGGGGGGCAAAAATGATACCTCTTGATGCGATCAATGGAACGGAGTGGTTCTTCAGGATGCCGGTTTTATCCACCCCGCAGCCATTTCTATCACCATGTTCACGCTGATGACGGGCTAAATCGTACTCTGGTTACACCATTCAAGAAAAAGCATGCACGGTTAAACTGCTCTTCATAAAAAGATAACCCTATAAAATAAACCCGCAAGATTATGCGGGTTAAGAGTTTTCCCCGGTAGCATCCAGTTGAACATAAAGCGCCCGCTCATTCTCATCGAACCTGGCTTCATACTTTCCGCGGGGGCTGATGTTAAAGTGCTTAAAAAAGCCCTTACCAAAAACCTTTGTTTTCTTGATCTGCATGCCCCCTTCTTCCACCGCCCGGATCCGGATAACACGCGCATCCCGATCATAGGCTAATTCCACATGCTGCGCACCCAGTTTTTCCCTGGCCACATTATTCAACACAATTGAACTTTTGAAGAAAGAAACCATGGGTGCTTTTTCTGCCCTTTCACCACGAGGTTTGTAAACTTCAAAAGCCATACATCACATCTCCTTTTTATTTTTGATGGTATTATAATCTATAATGCCCAGTTTCGTCAAATCCTAACTTTAATTTTTAATTACATTACAAAGATGCCGGTTATTAGCGTAATTATCGTAAACGCTCGATTATTCCTGATCACGTAAGCGGAATTCGAATCGTCATACCTCGTCGTGATTGCGCCGCTGGTGCAGAACCCGGGAATAAATCCAGGAGTCCACGGCAAACTAAATATGCGAATATTTTTAATATATCTATTTCAGGTGGCAGGATTGAATATATTGGCAGGGTCACCTATAATAAAGATAGCTAAACGGTTGCATTCCAGGGATAAACGGTCGATTATGACACCCGAATGGTCAGCCCGGGAGGTGGGGTCGATGGCCAAACCAGTGCAGTTGAAACCGGTGGAGTTGAATACTCCCAAAGGACTGGTGGTCTTTGAAGGACCGGTAACGGACAGCTACATTGACGGGCTCTCCATGAACGAGGGTCTTGCCAATTTCCGCCCACCGGACCGCCAGAAAGAAGCCCTCAAGCAAATTACCAATTTGCCTGACGGCATGATATTCATTGCCCGCCATGACAATGAAATAATCGGCTATGTCACCTTCCATCACCCCGACGATTTCAGCCGATGGTCCAAGCATCCGCGGGTGCTGGAAATGGGCGGCATTGAGGTAAGCCCGGCATGGCGTGGTTGTGGCGTAGCGGAAAACCTGATGAAACTGGCCTTTTCCCATCCTGCCGTAGAAGACTTCATTGTAATCACTACCGAGTACTGCTGGCACTGGGACACCAGAAACACCGGCCTGGATATCTGGGCTTATCAAAAGATGCTCACCAGGCTCTTCGGGAAAGTGGGCCTGCAAAAGGTAACCACCGACGACCCCGACATTCTGGAGCATCCCGCCAATGTGCTCATGGCCAGATTTGGTAAAAGCGTCGGCAAGGAAGATATTATGCTCTTCGAAGGCATGCGGTTCCTCAGAAAGTACGGAAAGGTAGTTAATATGGTGTAACGCCTGACCCGGTTGCGAAACCGGGTTTCTATCTTTACACCAGGTTTTTTTTCTTACCCCCAACACCCATTACTCCTGATCACAGAAATGCCTAAAAAATTTTTGGTCACATGCCGAATCACAGGAGGAACTCGCCAGTAAAAGAGCGAATATTTTAAACGTATGGTGGTCATACCATCAGACTACTTTCTCTTCGAGGGGGGAATTATATGTCCGTCGCACAGGCCATCGAAGCGTTACGCCGGGAACTGGGCAAAGAAAACGTCATTACCGCAACCGAAGATTTGTTCTGTTATTCCTACGACGCCACGGCCGACCTGCCCGAGCAAAAGCCGGATGTGGTGGTTACCCCGGAAAACGTGGATCAAGTGGTGAAAGTGGTCAAAATTGCCCGCCAGTATCGTTTGCCCATTTACCCCCGCGGTTCGGGAACAAATTTAAGCGGTGGCACAGTTCCCATCAAAGGGGGAATTGTGCTCAGTACCTTAAAAATGAACCGCATTCTGGAAATAGATCCTTCAAACCTGACGGCCACAGTGCAACCCGGGGTGATCATTCAAGATTTGAATAACGCCGTGGCCCCCTACGGTTTGATTTACCCGCCCGACCCGGGCACGGTGGCCACCGCCACCATGGGAGGAAGCGTGGCCGAGTGTTCCGGAGGACTGAGGGGACTCAAGTACGGGGTCACCAGGCATTACGTGATGGGGCTGGAGGTAGTTCTCGCGGACGGTGAGGTAATCCGGTACGGGGGAAAGACGGTTAAGAATGTAACGGGCTACGACCTGGTCCGGTTGTTTACCGGCTCTGAGGGCACCCTGGGGATCATCACGGAAATCATCGTCCGCCTGATCCCGGCACCCCAGGCCAGGGAAACCATGCTGGCCGGTTTCAGCCGCCTGGCCGACGCGGGAAATGCCGTTGCTGATATCATCGGTCAAAAGGTAATCCCGGCCACCCTGGAAATTATGGACCGGGTTACGGTGGAAACCGTAGAAAATTTTGCCCACGTCGGTTTGCCCACCGATGTGGCGGCCATCCTGCTCATCGAGGTGGATGGGATTCCCGAAGTGGTTAAATCCGAGGCGGCCGCCGTCAGGCAGGTTATTGCCAAAAACAGCGGGTGGATCAAAACGGCAGAAAATGATGAAGAACGGGAAAAATTATGGAGCGCCCGCCGGGCCGCCCTGCCCGCCCTGGCCCAACGCAAGCCCACCACCATCCTGGAGGACGCAACCGTGCCCAGGAGCAAGATCACGGATATGCTCCTGGTCGTGGAAGACATCGGCAAGCGTTACAACCTGGTTATCGGCACCTTTGGGCACGCCGGTGACGGCAACCTGCACCCGACCATCCTGGCCGATGCCCGCAACGAGGAGGAGATGGAGCGGGTGCGGGCAGCCGTGGAGGAAATCTTCCGCGCGGCTTTGAGCCTGGGAGGCACCCTTTCCGGGGAGCACGGGATCGGCATCGCCAAAAAGCAATTTCTCCCCTGGGAGATGGGCAATTCGGGCGTGCAGGTACTCAAGAAAATTAAGCAAGCCCTGGACCCGGACAATCTCCTCAATCCGGGCAAAATTGTAGATCTAACTTGAGGAGGAGCAAGCATGAGCATTTTTGACGGGTTGGCGGCGGTAGAAGAAGAAATACTTAAATGCATGAAATGCGGCAACTGCCAGGCTGTCTGCCCTTTATACCAGGAATCCCGGCGGGAGCCGGCCGTGGCCCGGGGAAAAATCCGCCTGGCCGCGGCGATTCTGGAGGGCAAACTGGAACCAACGGACGGGCTGGCCGAGCGCTTCGACCTTTGTCTCACCTGTCTGGCCTGCGTAGCTTCGTGTCCCTCCGGCGTGAAGGTGGACCGGATCATCCTGGCCGCCAGAACGGCCCTGACCCAAAAGAAGGGGCTACCCTTCATAAAGAAGGCCGTGTTTACCGGCCTCAGCCGCCCCCGCCTTTTTGATCTGGGGGTAAAAACCGCCGCCCGCCTACAGGGACTCTTATTTAAAAATATTGAGCCGGGAAAGATGCAGCCCCGCTTCCCTATCGGCCTGGAACTGCGCCGGATCGTCCCTCCTCTGGCACCGGTTCCTTTCCGGGACCAGGTGGCCGAAAAACATGCGGTCGAGCGGCCTGTGGCCACGGTGGCCTTCTTTACCGGCTGTATGACCAATTACCTGTATCCCGAGATCGGACTGGCCGCCCTGCGCGTCCTGAAAGCCCACGGGGTGGACGTGATTATCCCCCGTCTGCAACACTGCTGCGGCGCTCCCATCCTTTATAGCGGGGCGGCGGATATGGCCCTGAAAATGGCCAGGTCCCACGTGGATTTGTTCAGCAGTATTCAGGCCGATGCCATTATCACCGTGTGCGGGACATGCGGGAAAGCTTTCAAACACCTGTACCCGGAACTGCTGGAGGATGTTCCCGGATATAGTGAAAGGGCGCGGGAAGTGGCCGCTAAAATCCTTGATATAACCCAGTTCCTGCACAAGCTGCCCTTTAACCCGGAACTGTTCAGGGCGCCGGAATTGGCCGTCACCTACCACCAGCCCTGTCACCTGGGCCGCGGCCTGGGCGTGGTACAAGAGCCCCTCTCCATCATCCGGAGCATTCCCGGGGTCAATTACCTGCCCCTGATGGAACCGGCCCGGTGCTGCGGCAACGCCGGCTCTTTCAGCCTGACCCATTACGATTTGTCCTATCAGATTCTCACCCGCAAGTTAAAGGATATCGAAGACACCGGGGCACAACTGGTAGTGACCGGTTGTCCCGCCTGCCGGATGCACCTGACCGACGGGCTAGTCAAGAAGCAAATGCCCCAGAAAGTGGTACACACGGTTGAGCTGCTGGCCAGCTCCCTTGAGGAAAAGTAAAAGGGGGGTTCAACGCCCCCCTTACTTGTTGCCCTCACTGCCCGCAGGAGGATCGTAGCAGGGCCAGCATTTTCCCAGCCGTCCAGGCCAGCACCGCCACTCCGGCAAAATTGAGGGTGGGGCCCCGGGTTACCAGCTCTCCCTGTCTATCCGGCAGGTTTCCACGGCTAACGCGTTAACCTTCGCCCCGCACTCGCTCCACGCCCATGCCGGGCGCACACAAAAACTGACCCCGGACTAATCCGGGATCAGTTTTAACCCGTAAATCAAATGTTGTATAACAGGTAGTCATTATAGCAACCAGGCACGCTTTTACTGGTGCTCGCCAGCCCCCAGGGCTTCGTCAATTTGTTTTTGAAAAGGAATAGGTGCCTTTTGTTTTATGGCGGCACAGCGACAATGATGAGCGTGCCCGCAAGGCTTAATTTTTTTCCGATTGGTGGACTGTTCTACTTTTGTCGATCTAATAACAGTGAACATCGCTACCGGGGCAGCTCTCATCACTCCTCCACAGTGAACACATATGAGTTCCAATCCCTCCTTGGCTTCATAATCTACTAACACCGGGCGACTGGCATCACATTCACTACAAACAAAGTCGTATATAGGCATAATCAACCTCCTTTGCTAGATGGCAGTATAGGGGTGTACCATTGTGGTCACCCCTGTAAAAAAACGTAATCATTTTGCCGCTGGTACCTATTTGCGCGGCAATCTGCTCATTCATCGCTGCTCCGCCGGTCATCACCAGATACATGTCAGCTAGGCCTTTCTCTTGCTGCAAGATACTCTTTTACTAAGGAAACAGCTGCGTTGGCATCCGAACCATATCTGGCACCTATTTGCGCGGCAATCTGCTCATTCATCGCTGCTCCACCGGTCATTACCAGATACTTGTCGGCTAGACCTTTCTCTTTAAGTAATTCCACAGTTTTCTCTGCATAGGTAACAGATGAGTTAGTCATTACAGACATACCAATGGCTACAGCATTATTAGCTTCTGCTGCTTCTATAAACTCTTCAGGTTTAACGTTCTTGCCAAGGTCTATAACATTATAACCATTTGCCTTCAACATAAGAACCACGAGATTTTTGCCAATGTCCTGGGTGTTGCCGCGTACCAGACCTATTACGACAGTTTCTTTCTTGCCACCTCCTGAACCCGACGCTTCCAGCAGTGGAACAAGAATAGCCATAGCCTTTTCCATTGTCTTGGCAGATTTAAGCAAATCGGTCACGAAACGTTCGTTACGCTCATACAAATCACCGACCATTCTCATTCCAAGGGATAAACCGTTGAATATAATTTGCTGAGGGGTCAAACCGATTTCCAAACCTTTTTTAGTCCACTCTACAACCTTATCATCATCATGTTCCATAATCGCATCGGCCAGGTTAAAGTAAACCTCTTCTTCAGGAGTTTTCTTTACCTGAGTCTTTTGTATTCCCATTCTAACCATTTGATCGTTATCCGTTGATATTTTGCGCATACCCGGGTGTTTGGGGTGGCCGGGCAAATAAACATCGCTCAGGTCACCAAGGGCCTCGATGTCTATCGGGTACTTGATTGACGCGCAGGTTTCAATCAACGCGCGTAAGTTTTCTTCTGGAACAGTCCAGTCAATATCACAACCGGGCATGCAGACAAATCCGCCGTTATACCCCACTTCAACAGCCAGCTTCTTTACTTCCCTGGCAACATCCTCGGGAGTACCATGGACTAACGTTGAGTAGGGACAGACCGTACCCATCAGTGAAATTTTTTCTCCTATAGCACGCTTGGCATGGTCTGCTCCAGGGTACATATCGCCGTTAAAGTTAAAGGCGCCGCTATTGGCAATGTCGGACCAGATGGGTTGGGTAAAGGTGCATGTATGAAGGAGCCCGATACCGCCAATTTCCTTAATATAAGCGAATAACCTCTGCTGGTAAGGCAAGCCAAATTCTCTATACATTTCTGGTGGCAAAATATCACAGGAGCAGAATGGGTCAAGGATATTGACGACATCAACACCAGCTTCAAACATCATTCGACAGACATTTTTAACAACGTCAAGAGATAATTCTATAACCTCTTTAGCGAAATCTGGATCTTCAGCCAAATAAGTAAAAAAGTTGTCTGTTCCGGTAACCATCTGGGCGGTAGTAATCGGACCGCCAACGGGGGTAGCCAGTACGTGGGTATCTTTCCAGCCTTCTCTAATAAAGGTTCTTATTTCTTCTTGAATTGCTCTCAAACGGCCTTTTTCCGGATTAAAGCCATTCTTTAGGTAGTTATCTTTTAAACGGTAAAAAGCTTCTTTTGTAGGCGCGGGATGTTCAACTAACGAGGGTTGTGCATAGGGCAGGTATTCTAATATGGCACCCAGGTTCTCTACCGGGGTAAACAAGTCGGTTCCGGCAATCACCACGTCTCCACCGAATTTTTGATGAGCTTTAATTTTAGCTTTGGCCATGGCCTCACCATCGAACAGAACCTCATCAACTCTAACTCCCCCCTCGCGAATGCCCCTTGTCATTAACAACGGGTTTACGGGTACCTGATCCGGCAGCTCTTTCATAGTAACTGCCGCAAAAACTCTTTCCCGGCTGGTCATCTTGGGCATACTTACTCCCTCCTTAAACTTTTTGCATTATTCGTGAATTATAAGCAGTTTTTTAGACTTATTCGAATACACCTCACCACCTTTTTCCAGAATAAATTGTCCTTGCAAGTTTGGCTATGACCTTGAAAAAATGCGCTTTATATTAAAGGACGGGCAATCCTGTTGAAAATGTTTTCTCTATTGCCTCTTCAATAATGTTTCGAACCGGACCAATGTGACGCAATTTTTCAAAATCATCGCTGGAGAAATTGCGGATAAATGCAGCCCCGCGGATAGCCGCAAGCACTTCTTCTGCTGAAGACATATTGTCCAGGGGCCCGGCAATGACCGGTGCACTTTGAGCCAACTCTGTAATTAATAAGGCTATTCCAGCCTTGTCCTTATTCGTTACGGCTTCGCCCAAAGCACACAGGTCGTTTGATCCATGCAATATTATAGAAGCAGGCAGTTCCCGCCGCACTTCCATAACATTCATCCCTTTAGCATTGGTGTCCAGGTTAATTAACTCGATACCCAATTCTGCTATATCCCTCAGAATGGGTCGAATAGCTCCACAACTGTGAAAACAGATCGATGCCGGGGTTAACTGTCTAAGCCGGGTCAGCAACGAATGCATATACGGACGGACAAGATTACGGAAATCCGATGGAGAAAAAAACATACCGTCCTGGTAGCCCAGATCATCGTTATAAATGATGATATCCGGTTGTTCAGGAAGCGAACTCAACATGTAGTTATAGGCATCAAGAATAGTTTCCAATGACCAATTAAGGAGGGCTGTGGCGATCTGCCAGTTTTTATCAGCAATGTCTTCCATAAACCGCCAGGGGTTACGCAGCATAAAGCTCAGATCTAAGAGGCCTGGGCAAGGAGCATCTGCAATTAAAATGCCAGCGTTTCTAAATTCCGGTTCAACAAGCTGTACTTGGTTACGCCATTGGGGTTTAGGGTAATGTAAAATATCCTTAAGCCCTGCAGTTTCCAAAGGATGGCTAATTGGTGATAAAAAACCTTCGTCTCTTTGCCATTGAACGCCAAAAGCATCAGTAAAAGGTTTATCGGTTATCACCGGGGGGTCAAATAACAGACCGGTACGGATGAAATCAGAGCCCAAACGGATACACTCCATTGGTGCCAAAGGCAGAGTTTCGTAAATAGGATGTGCCACCGAACTGTCTTTTCGCAAATGCGGAAGTGCACTGGCCCGAATGCCGGTGAGGGATGTTGTTCCAATGTCAATTAGTGGTGGACCATTCCAGTTTCCGGAAAGCAATTCTGCTAACTTTATCCGGAGTGACATTACTCCATCTCCCCTGATAGCTTGAACATATTCCATAGGGGATGACTTTCCGGCAGTTTATGCCCGTCCAGTTCCTTAGCCGCAAATCCATAAAATACTTCTGCAGTCCCCGACACATGGGCTGCTATTGCAGCCTTCTCAATGATGCCGTAGTGCAAATAGTCTGCACCGGCTGCACGACAGACGGCAAGGGCCGTTGCTAAAGACAGGTTTACCCATTCCCGGCCTAACTTTTTCACGCTGGTCCATTGTGGAAAACAGTTAGAAAAGGCACAACCCACAGGATAACCGAAACGTTCCCGTACAGCCTGAATTTGGCGGATATTTAAACCTATCGAAGGTGGGTCCATGGTGCCCACATCAACAATCGGAGCTGCTACACCAATCTCCTTTAACATAGGGTGATAATAGTTTTCAATCATTTCGCAAGTTCCCTCAGGGGTAGGATTACCAACATCGCTGGCAAGAATCATGACGGCAGCCGGGCGGTGCCGACCAAGTACTTCCAATTCTTCGTCTTCGGTATCCTCATTAAGTGAAGCATAAATAGAGCGATTTAGAATGCCAAGTTTAGCAGCCGCCTCAAGCCCAGCTATACGGGCCTCAGCCTCAGTAGCATTTATTAATAAAGGGAGGCTTGTACGCGCACTAACAAATTCCAAAAAACGTTCCATAGCTTTAGATGAAGCGGCAATGATGTCAAAGGCCATTTGGACCCCATATCGCTTACTGAGTTTATTTACACGGTCCACCAATTCTGCCGCCCGGGATTTATCAAACTCACCGGCAAAAGGATCGGAAACAATAGAGTGTTTGTCGTAGAAAATACTTCCTACCACCAGGCCGGTTGTTGAGCCCAGTGGTCCCCCTATCGTAGCGTCACCAATCTTAAGTACATGACAGTCTACCAACATCAATTCCTCCTTCTTATAGAATTAAGTCTCTCGGAAATAAAGCTTCCTTTATGCTCAAGGTTTTGCACCTTGGACTTTTTTGTTTTTCCTAAATTTTGTTTATCGATAATTAGAACAACTGTTCTTTGGGTTTTTCGAAAATCGCCCCCTAATTGCAATGAATGTAACATTTTTCAGCCTACTAAAAGAAGTCTTAATATTTTTTTGGTAACTACAGGTTTTTAAGTCTTTGCAAAATTGAATCATTAAGGCTAAAGACCACCGCCCCGATCGGGTGCAAATTATTGTAGGATCATTCAAAATATAATAATGTATATCATAGAATGTTATTGTATTCTATTGTATTATATTGTATTACAGTGTATAGTATCTACCCAAATTTGTCAAGGTTTTAATTGAAAATTTTTCTTCCATTCAATGGTTGATTTACCAATATAGGGCACTTTTCATCAAACACCCCTCCAGCGCGAGCCTTGCATTCCGCCGAGGAGTGTGAGGTCTCATGTTAAATACTGGCCACGTTATAGGAACAGTCATTCTTTTCGTTGCCGGCCTGATTAAACTAACTAAGGAAATTTTATAATAGAGTTTGAAGAATGATCTAAAAAACAATCAGGGGTAGTCTGCCCTAAAACAGAACTATATATCATATCTTATTATTAAAGTAATTTCCAGCTTATTTTTTAACTTTGAAACTGCATTATCTCTTTGTAGTGAATGAAAAAGTTGTTCATAACGCAAATGCCTTTTTAGTCTATTGACCTTGCCAAGTACGATAAGCTGTGGTATGATTAATTTAAAAGCATACATCGGTAATATTGCAAGTTTTTCACAATAACTCATTAAATGGAGTGGGAGAAGGCCGTTTGTTATGAATGAAGAATTATTAACTGTCGATGAAGTAGCTCAGATCTTGCGAACAACAACTAATACGATCTACCGGTGGCTAAGAGCCGGAAAACTGCCCGGTATTAAATTGGGCAAAGAATGGCGCATAAAAAAAGAAGCCTTGGAATTAAAACTCAATGAAAACAACCAGGTCAATCAGTTGAGCCGGAGTTTTCTGGATATCATTAACCCCCAGCATGACCATGTATTGGCTATCACAAACAGTAAAGATAACCTTTACAATCTAGAAGCGGAATTTTTTAAAAAAGGGTTGTCTAAGGGATATCGCTTGTTCAAAGGATGTTGGTGGCAAAATCCCGATGACGTTAGGCAGGAGTTGACACAAAGAGGATTACCCGTTGAAGACCTTGAAGCAAAAAATTCCCTGGTGATAGTTGATTTATTAGCACAATACAACCGTTCCGGAAAAAACGGCCCTGTTCAAATATGGGCCAATGAAATTGAGAAAACTGTTGGGCTAGGTTATACAACTATGTGGGGTTCAGGTTCACCGCATCTATTATCCTGCGGGGGACATTTTCCGAACCTGGTTGAATTTGAACGTTCTTTGGACGATGTACTGAAGAAGCTACCTGTAGTTGGTATCTGTCCTTATATTTTTGAGGATATCAGGTCTGATTGTTTTGGCCAGTTAATTGAACTAATGAAGCATCACAACAGTGTTGTTTTTTATAATGATGAATCAGCAACACTATTAAAAAATTACCCGGTTAAATAGGTAATGCCGGTTATTATCTGTTTTTAACCGGCGTTTGAAAAGCTCGGTAGATTGTTGAGCCAATTGCATCGAGTAGGAGGGGCGGCTAGCTAACCTACCAGGAGCAGTCGGCAATGGCCATCGGCCAGGGGGTCATATCCGGTTTTCTCCGGATTAATTAAGTTTAGTTTTATTCTGGTTGCTTAATTTTTCCACAGCCTTCTCCAGCATCTCCACGGTCATGGGCCCGGTGTGTATGTCCCGGATGATGCCTTCCCGGTCAATAAAGAAAGTGGTGGGAATGGCCCGCACCAGGTATTCCTGGGCCGTAATGTTGTGGGTGTCCAGCAAAACCGGGAAGGTGTAGCCGCCGGCTTTCAAAAAGTCCTTTACATGGGCGGCAGATTTTTCGCTGGCCGTGAGGTTAACTGCCAGCACCTGAATTTCCCGGCCCCTTTTTTCATAGAAACTCTGGATGGCGGGCATCTCCTCCCGGCAGGGAGGACACCAGGTGGCCCAGAAATTGAGCACTACCGGCCGGCCTCTAAAGGAAGAAAGGGAAACCGCCTTCCCACCGGTGGCGGTGAGGGTGAAATCGGGGGCCCGCTGGCCCACTTCCGTGCCCGTTTGAACTCCGGTCTCCTCTTTTACGGCAGCGCCGGGTGGTGTGACGTCCTTCCCCCTTTCCTTGCCAAAGGACCAAACGTAAGCAGCAATAAGGCTTAAAATCACCACAGAGAGGATGACCACAAAAAACAGCCTCTTATTCACCTTCAGAGCCTCCTCCTATCATCAAAGAGAAAATGGAACATAGCCCGAGAGGCGGGCGAAGGAATTGGTAAGCACCAGCAAACCCACACCAATCATCAACCAGCCGCCCACCCTGGTCACCAGGGGCAAAAGGGAAGCATGGCGGCGCAAAGCCTGCACCAGGTGGCCCACGCCCAGGGCGGCTATTAAAAAGGGCAGGGCCAGGCCCAGGGCATAGATTACCAGCAGGTAGGCTCCCTGGATAAGGCTCTCGCTCTGGCCGGCCAGCAGTAAAATCGAAGCGAGAATAGGGCTGATGCAGGGCACCCAGCCGGCGGAAAAAGCCATGCCCATGAGCAGCGAGTTTAACCAGCCTGCTTTTTGGGGTACAAAATGAACCCTCTTTTCCCTCATCAGCCAGTTAAGGCGCAACAGGCCTGCCATGTGCAGCCCGAAGAAGATAATCAACAATCCGCTCACCTGCCGCAGCAAGTTTTGGTGGCGGAGCAACAGTTTGCCCAGGGCGCTGGCGGAAAGCCCGAGGGCTACGAAAACCAGGCTGAAGCCGGCCACAAACAAAAGGGCGTTGGTCAGGAGCCAAAAACGCAGGCGCACCGTCCCCGGTGCCGTTAACTCCGTTACCGAAACTCCGGTTAAATACGCCACGTAGGTGGGTATTAAAGGCAGTACGCACGGGGATAGGAACGAAACCAGCCCGGCGAGAAAGGCCGCCCCCAGGGAAACGTCTACTTCCGGCAACAACAACCCCCCCCTGTTCCAGTATTTGCCTTAACCCCTGCCCGCACCGTACCAGGGCTCCCCGGGAAGAAGATGCTCATTGCCGGGAGAACCGCAAGGCTTCCAGGCAGAGAAATATCTATATATCGCAATTATACGATACAAATGCCGGGAAGAAAAGAAAAAAATCCCGGGTTGACCGGGACAGCAGGCAGGAACACTAAAGTACCGTGATGCTGTCTATTTCCCCGTCTTTCAAGCGCACCTCCACCTGGTACCCTTTGACATCCTCCAAAGCCACCAGCTTGCCGTTGCGGTCTAGAATTGTGGCCCGGGATGCCAGGGAATAGGTGAAATAACGGCTGTTGATCTCCAGGGTGACCCGCCGGCGCTCCTGGTTTACGCTGGACACCCGGCACTGCACGGTGAGGTTTTGATCGTCCAGCACCTCTATTTCCGTTACCCGGCCGTCTTCAACCCGGATGCTGATCCTCGAGCCGGGAACGATGTCGCTCAAGTTAATCTTATCCCCATCCCGCAAAACGGTGGCGCTTGTGGAAACTTCGTATTCCATTTCCAGGCCGCCGGTGGTGACAATGGTTACCCACGGCCGGGGATACAAAACAAAGTATTTCAACGTGCCCTCAAAATCGCCCTTTTTCTCGTCCAGAACTTCAATGGTAATTATATAACCGCGGCTGTCCACCTCAAAGTTTACGTAATCCCCCCGGCGCAGTTCATCCAGGCTCACCGGGCGCCCGTCCTTGATCACTTCCACCCTTTCATCCAGCTCGTAGCGTTTTTCCTCATCTCCCACGTACAGGTATATGGCCTTACTGTGCACCCGGGAAACCATGCCGCTCTGCCCGGTAAGCACATCGGAAAGGAGATTAATCTGGAATATGGTCTTGTTCATGACCACAACTTCCACCCGGTCGCCGCGCTTTAATTCGCCGTAGCTCATCCCGCGGATGAAGTTCCTGGTTACCTGCACCCGGGGGTTCACTTTGTATTCCGTCTCTTTACCCTGTCTTTTGAGGGTTAAGGTAGAGCTCCCCGCTTCCACCACGGTACCGCTGATTCTCTCCGGCGCGTATACTTCTATCCTGACAATCCGGTTGTTCTCGTCCAGGCCGATTTCCACGTAGTCATTTTCCACCACCGCGGAAGCGGCGATTTCCCTGCCCGCCCTGATCAACCGGGCATCGTCCTCCACCGGGTAGGTGAGCCGGTTCCCCTCACTGGTTTCCAGGGTGAGGGAGTAACCCCGGCTGCCTCTGGCAAAGGAAACGACCACCCCTTCCACCGTGGTCTTTATAGAAGCGGAACCCTCCACTAAAGATGCATAACGGACACGGTACTGTCCATCGGTAATGCACTTCAGGCGGTCGCCGGTATTCAGGGACCCCAGGGTAGTGGTCCCGGAGGCGGTGAACACGGTCATATCCACGGGCAAATAGACGGTTTTTTCTCCCTCCAGGTTGCGTAAGACGACTTTCTGTTTATCCATATCTATGGAGGCAACCCGGCCCACCACCAGGTTCATGGGTGCCGGCGGGGGCACCAGTTTCTGGTCAATCAACCGGGATAAAATGGCGCATAATTGGGCCCGGGTAACGGGCTCGTTGGGTAAAAACATGTTGCCGGGCATCCCCCGCATGATGTTGTGTTTCACTACGGCTCCCACGTAGCCCCGGTATTTCTCGGGTATCTCACCGGTGTCAAAAAAGGTTACATAGCTGGAATCGGGGGTCAAGCCCAGGGCCAGGCAAACCAGGGCCGCCACTTCCACCCGGCTGGCCAGCCGCCGGTTAGCTATTTGCGGCAGGCCCTGCCGGGTAAGCATGCCCTTTTCCACCGCCAGAGCCAGGTGCCCTTTACCCCAGGTCACCGAAGGGTGAAACTGCAGGCCGGAAAGGTTTGCCCCGCCGGCTTTTTCATTTAACCCCAGCGTGTTGAGGATCATCACCACCGCTTCCAGCAGGGTTACATTATTGTTGGGACGAAATTCCTCCCCGGGATACCCGTGCACAATATCGTAAGCGTTCATTTCCAGCATGACCTTTTCCGCCCAGTGACCCCGGATATCTTTAAACGGCCCTCCCGCTGCCAGAGCCGCATTTCCAGAAAACAGGCCGGAGAGTAAAACCACCACGGCCGATAACAGGGACGTTAAGCGCAACTTCATGGGCAACAAAACCACCCCTCCCCTTGGTTCATTTTGCCTGTTTCCCTTCGACGGGGAGGGAGGAAAATCCTGCAAATTTTCTATAAAAAGATAGCCCGTCCCGGGCCAATCGATCAGGTGCAGGTAAGGGACTATTTAAACAGGCACCTTCCCCGGAACGGGCTTTAACTTTACGTAAGGTATGATCAGGCTTTTCTTTCCCCGGTCACTTCCCGGATGCGTTGCAGGATTTCTTCCGGGGACTTCCCGGCGGCGTTAATTACCGGAGCATAGGTGGTAATGGTCGGGTTGGTGGCCAGAGCCAGGGTGTGTTCTTCCTCCCTGGCATCGATGTCCCCGGTAACGACCATGGCGGCCGCACCCAGGGCATTGGAAGGACTGACCACCTCGTACCCCTGAGAAGCCAGAAAATTTCTTACTTCTTCCAGGTTGTCCTGAACGGCAATTTTCATTTCAGCATCCACCTTTCTTTTATCTTTGATATTTTCCCTGATTCACCAAGATAGTGTGACCATACTCACAGATTTCTATTGCCCTGAAATATTATGATCAATTCAACACCGGAAAAAGGAGGAGTGTCCCATGGCCATCTGGAAGTGTCCCGGACAGGACCGCAGCTTCTGGAAACCTGAAGATATATTTGAGTCTCCCTGCCCCCACTGCGGCTACAGCATCGAGTTCTGGAAAGATGATATAACCTTGCGCTGCCCCAATTGCAAGCAACTGGTGGGCAATCCCAGGTTCGATCCCGGTTGTGCCGCCTGGTGCTCCTATGCCAGCAAATGTCTTGGCGAAATGGCCAAAACAATTCAAAGCCAGCCCCAGATCATCCGGAACCGCCTGGAAGTAGCGCTGCGCAAAAAACTCAGGCCGGAGGACCATGACTTGTTGAACCGGTCCTTGAATGCGGCCCGAAAGGCGGAAGCAACGGCCCTGGCCGAAAAAGCAGATCCCCTCATTCCAGTGGCGGCCAGCCTGGTCGGTCCGGCCGCCCGGGTAAAGGGCTGGTCCCGGGAGGAAGTGCTGGCCCTGCTGGGGGAAGCGGGTATTGACGAAAACACTGCCGGCAGGATATACCAGTTGCTCGAGGCCGGCGATGACGCTGGCAATCCCTATCGCAAGATCATCGACCAGGCCACGGCCTGAACCAACCTCTAACCTCCATTCCCGGCCCTTTTTCCCAAAGGGCCCTTTTAACTTGCCGGGGACTTCTTTCCCTGCTATGCTAGAAGGGACAGATTGTACCGGGAGGTTCGCGCATGAGCAAAAGCTTTTTGCCCATGATGCTGACCGTAACTGCATCAGTGGGGGTGTATTACTTCTGGTCGGTATTCCTGGGATTGAATGATAGTGCCGGTATGGCCCTGGGCGTAGGCACGGCCGTGGTTTTATCCGCCCTCTTCGCCCGTTTTCGCGCCAAAAAATGATAAAAGGAAGGGAACCTGCCCTTCCTTTACTAATCTTAACTCCGTACAGGCATTATCGCTTGGAGTACTGAGGCGCCCGGCGGGCCTTCTTCAGGCCGTACTTCCTTCTCTCCTTCATCCGCGGATCCCGGGTGAGGAAACCGGCCTTTTTCAGCACGGGACGCAGGTTGGGATCGGCCTGGACCAGTGCCCGGGCAATGCCATGCCTTACCGCCCCGGCCTGGCCACTGACACCGCCGCCCTTGACCCGGGCCAGCACATCAAAACGCCCTTCCGTTCCTGTCAGTTCCAGGGGCTGCCGCACCAGCACCTCCAGGGTCTTGCGCCCCAGATAGACTTCCACCGGCCGGTCGTTGATGATTATCCGGCCTTCGCCGGGAACAAGGTAAACCCGTGCCACGGCATTCTTACGCCGCCCGGTACCATAAAACTTTATGACAGCCATTGCTGACCTCCTTCCCCTCGCTACATGGACCAAACTTCTGGTTTCTGGGCCTGGTGGGGATGATTCTCTCCCCGGTACACCCGCAATTTTTTGGCCATTCTGGCGCCGAGCCGGTTGTGAGGCAGCATCCCCACAATGGCCTTACGTACGGCCAGTTCGGGACGTTTGGCCAGGAGCTCATCGTATCCCGTCACCTTTAAGCCGCCGGGGTAACCGGAGTGGCGGATGTACTTTTTCTTCTTGAGTTTGTTGCCGGTAAGGATCACCTTTTCGGCATTGATCACAATGACGTGATCCCCCGTATCCACGTGGGGCGTGAACTGGGGGCGGTGTTTACCCCGTAAAATACGGGCGGCCTCGGCGGCCAGCCTCCCCAGGGGCTTATCCGTGGCATCGAGAATGTACCACTTGCGCTCTATTTCACCTGGCTTGGCCATATAAGTTTTATTCATGCCAGCTCACCTGGTACAGCCTAGCATACAGGCGGCCTCCCCCTGACCAGGTTTTCGCTCCTTTCGGCTGGATTTGCCCACCCCTTTTGCGTGGGCGGCACACTGGGGAGACCCGGTTGTTGTTTAAATACCGGATCCCGGGCTAGAGGGCACAAAACCCGGGTGAAAAAGAACCGGAAGTAAAAGGAGCTTCCATTCTTTCTGCCCCCAACCCCGGGGCTCGTCGGGCCGGGGCAAAAACCCACATAATAGTATTTTAATGCCTCGCTTTGCCAGTGTCAAGAACGCGTTCTTTGCGGTGCGCTGCCCTGCGCCGACCGCAGTCCCTTCAGTACTCCACCCGCTCCAGGCACAAACCTTCGGGCGGCGCGGTGGGACCGGCCCGGGTGCGGTCCCGGGCGGCCAGAATAGCCGGTATGTCATCCGGGTCCCGTTTTCCCAGCCCCACTTCGATCAGCGTACCAACCATGATCCGCACCATATTGTAAAGAAAGCCGTTGCCGCGAAAGGTTAAGTGGACCAGCTCTATTCCTTCCCGGAAGACATCCACAGCGAACAGGGTGCGTACAGTATTTTTTATTGGCGAGCCCGCAGCTTGAAAGGAGGCAAAATCGTGCGTCCCCACCAGCTTTTGAGCTGCTTGCGCCATGGCTTCCACGTCCAGGGGGCGGGGCACAAAGTGGCTGTACAACCGCCAGAAAGGTGAAGGGATGCGGCTGTTGTAAATGGTGTAGCGGTAGGTCTTGGCCAGGGCCGAATAGCGGGCGTGGAACTCCGGGCCCACCTCCTCCGCCTTCAGGGCGGCAATGTCCCGGGGCAGCATGCCGTTTAAGGCCAGGACAATGCGATCCGTGGGAATACTCCACCCGCAGGCATCAAAATTCACTACCTGGCCCCGGGCATGGACCCCGGCATCGGTACGCCCGGCACCGGTCACCCGTATTTCCCTGCCGGCTAGGCGCCGCAAGCACTTTTCCAGAACCTCCTGGATGGTCACCAGGCCCGTACCCCGCTGCTCCTGAAACCCGTGGTAATTGGTCCCGTCGTAGGCAATGGTCAGCTTAATGTTCCGCAAGGTTACCCCCACCAGCGCAAGGCCAAAGTAGCCAGAAACAACGCCCCCGCCCCGGCCAGCACGGCGTAATCCCGCCGCTCATAGCGGAGCTGGTGCATGCGGGTGCGGTTTGCCCCCGCCCGGTAGCAGCGAATTTCCATGGCCGTAGCCAGCTCCTCCGCCCGGTGAAAGGCCCCGGCAAAAAGGGGCACCAGCAACGGCACCAGCCCCCGGACGCGCTGGAGCAAGCCGCCCCGGGTAAAAACCGCCCCCCGGGACTGCTGGGCCTTGATGATCTGCTGGGCCTCTTCCAGCAGCGTGGGCACAAAGCGCAGGGCAATGGTCATCATCATGGCCAGGTCGAAAACCGGCACCCCTGCCCGCTGCAGTGGTTTCAAAAGGCTCTCCAGGGCGGCAGTCAGCATCAAAGGAGAGGTGGTCAGGGTTAAAAGTGAACTGAAAACAATCAACAGGGTCAGGCGCCACAGAATCTGTCCCCCCAGGACCAGCCCCTCCCTGGTTACATGGAGGGGTCCCAGGGCCAGCAGGGCCTGCCCGGGAGTGAAAAAAAGCTGCAAAATCAGGGTTAGCGTGAGGATAATCCAAAAGGGGCGCAGGATGCCCACCAGAAGGCGCGGGGACGTGCCGGCAAGCCCCAGGGCCAGCAGTGTACCCAGGGTTAATATGGCATATCCTACCGGCCGGTTGCACACCAGCACGGCCATGATCATCACGGCACAGGCCAGGATTTTGGTCCGGGGATCCAGGCGGTGGATAAAGGACCGGCCCGGGATATACTGTCCCAGGGTAATACCGCTTAACATCATATTATATCACCGGGCATGCTCTACCGGGCGGTGCCAGTTTTTTCAGCTCCGTCTCAGCCTCGTCCAGGGTCAGGACACCGGTATTAACGGGCAGGCCCCTTTGCCGCAGGCGATACATCAGTTCGCCGGGCATGGGGACATCCAGCCCCACCGCCCGCAGGTCTTCGGGATCGCCGAAGACATGGCGCGGGGTCCCCTGGCGGAATATTTTTCCCCGGTGGAGTACCACCACCCGGTCGGCATACCGGGCGGCATCTTCCATGTGGTGGGTGATCACCACAATCGTATGGCCGTGCTGCTGCATTACTTTGAGCATTTGCCAGATCTGTTCCCTGGCAGCCGGGTCCAGACCGGAGGTGGGCTCATCCAGGACCAGCACCCGGGGGCGGTAGGCCAGCACGCCGGCCAGGGCCACCCGCCGCCGCTGGCCCTGGCTCAGGACAAAGGGCGACAGCTTGTCAAACCTGGCCGGGTCCAGGCCCACCATTTCCAGTGCCCGGTAAACCCGGACCGCGATCGCCCCCTCATCCAGGCCCAGATTGCGGCACCCGAAGGCCACCTCGGCAAAAACGTTCTCCTCAAAGAGCTGCTGTTCCGGGTTTTGAAAAAGCAAACCAACCGTGCGCCACAAATCCCGGCGCACCCGTTTATCCCGGGTATCCCGGCCGTCGACCAGCACCCGGCCGGCGGTGGGCAAAAGCAGCCCGTTGAAGTGCTGGACCAGGGTGGTTTTGCCCGAACCGGTAGCCCCGGCCAGAACGACAAATTCCCCTTCCTCTATCCGCAGGGAAACATCCTCCAGGGACGTCAGAGCAAGGGGAGTACCGGGGGCATAGATATGGGTAAGGTGTTCCACCACGATCATTACTGCTGCCCCCATCCAGTTTCAGACAACAAATCTGCCAGACAGGCAACCAGGTCGTCTAAAGTCAGAATACCGGCTGGGATGGGCCACCCGGCGGCACGCAAACGCCAGGCCAGTTCCGCCGGTCCGGGCAGGGCCAGGCCAATTTTTCGCAGGATTTCCCGTTGACTGAAAACCTGTGCCGGTGTCCCCTCCAGCACCAGCCGGCCCCCGGAGAGGACCCAGACCCTGTCCGCAAGGACAGCCTCTTCCATAAAATGGGTAACCAGGACTACGGTCAGGTCTTCTTCCCGGTTCAAACTCAAGAGCGTCTGAAGAACCTCCCGCCTGCCGGCAGGGTCCAGCATGGCCGTAGGCTCGTCCAGTACCAGGCAGGACGGCTTCATGGCCAGGGCACCGGCAATGGCCAGCCGCTGCTTCTGTCCCCCGGAAAGCAAATGGGGAGGGCGCAGCCGCTGGTCCACAAGCCCAACCAGGGCCAGGGCCCGGTCGACCCGCCGCCGCACTTCTTCCGGAGGCAGGCCTAAATTTTCGGGGCCAAAAGCCACATCTTCCTCCACCATCGCCGCCACCAGCTGGTTGTCCGGGTTTTGCAGGACCATCCCCACCCGGCACCGGATCTCCCACCGGTTGGCCGGATCGGCTGTAGATAGCCCGTTCACCGTTACGGTTCCCCGGGTCGGCAGGAGCAGGGCATTAAAGTGACGGGCCAGGGTAGATTTGCCCGAACCATTGGGGCCAATGACGGCCAGCAATTCCCCCTGGCGAATATCACCGTTAATATCTTGCAGGGCAACTCTTTCCCCGGGCTGGCCAGGGTGATAAACATGGCTCAACCCCCGGATGGAAATCACTGCCTTACACAAGTTCCAGGATCACCATGGGTGCGGCATCGCCCCGGCGGTAACCCATCTTGACAATGCGGGTATAGCCGCCCGGACGGTCGGCATACCTGGGAGCCAGGTCGTTAAAGAGCTTGCGTACCACCCGCTCATCGTAGATGTAAGCCAGAGCCTGGCGCCGGGCTGCCAGGTCACCCCTTTTCGCCAGGGTAACCATTTTATCGGCAATGCTTTTAACTTCCTTAGCCCGGGGTTCGGTGGTCTGGATACGGTTTTCGCGGAAAAGGGACGTAACCAGATTCCTGAGCATGGCCCGGCGGTGACCGGTGTTACGTCCCAGCTTCCGATACGCCATTTTTTACTCCCCCCTTACTCATCACTTTTGCGCAGGGACAGGCCCAGCTCACTTAGCTTGTTGATTACTTCTTCCAGGGATTTCTTACCCAGGTTGCGCACCTTCATCATGTCTTCCTCGTTGCGCTGGATCAGTTCCTCCACCGTGTTGATGCCGGCGCGCTTCAGGCAGTTGTAGGAACGGACGGAGAGATCCAGCTCTTCAATGGTCATTTCCAGGATCTTGTTCTTCTTTTCTTCCTCTTTTTCAACCATGATCTCTACATCTTTGACTGCTTCGGTGAGACCGATGAACAGGCGCAGGTGTTCACCCAGGATTTTGGCCGAAAGGCTGGTGGCTTCATCAGGCCTTATGCTGCCGTCGGTCCATACTTCCAGGGTGAGCTTGTCGTAGTCGGTGCGCTGACCCACGCGGGTGTTTTCCACCGTGTAGTTGACCTTACGTACCGGGGTGAACACGGAATCCACGGGGATCACGCCGATGATATGCTCTCCCTTTTTATTCCTTTCCGCCGGTACATAGCCCCGCCCTTTGGCTACGGTAATTTCCATGAACAGACGGCCGTTGGGGGCAAGGGTGGCAATATGCAGGTCGGGATTTAAAATCTCCACATCCTGGTCGTGGATGATATCGCCGGCCTTGACCTCACCTTCCCCCTTGGCCTCAATCCGCAGGATTTTTTCCTCATCGGTATGCAGCTTCAGGCACAGGTTCTTCAGATTGAGGATGATGTCGGTTACGTCTTCCCGCACGCCGGGAATGGTGGAAAACTCGTGTAGCACACCCTCGATTTTTACCGAGGTGACTGCCGCCCCGGGAAGGGATGAAAGCAGGATCCTGCGCAGGGAATTACCCAGCGTGATCCCGTATCCCCTCTCCAGGGGTTCCACCACAAACTTGGCGTAGGTGTTATCGGGACTGCTTTCCACGCACTCAATTTTGGGCTTCTCAATTTCCAGCATACGGCAACCCCCTCAAGTGCCGGTTCCGGCCGTAAGAGTTTACCAAGGCCATTACCTGGAGTACAGCTCCACAATCAGGTGTTCCTGCACGGGAGTGTCAATCTGGTCCCTGGTTGGGAGGGCCACCACGCGACCTTGTGCCTGATTTTCTTCATACTCCAGCCAGGGTGGGGGTGTCCTGTCGGCCGCCCGCTCCAATAATTCCTTAATGCGCGGGGAGTCCTTGCTCTTTTCCCGTACCGCAATTACGTCGCCAACCCGTACCAGGTAGGAAGGGATATTCACCTTCCGGCCGTTAACGGTAAAGTGGCCGTGGCGTACCAGCTGCCTGGCTTCCATGCGGGACGTGGCCAGTCCCAGGCGATAGACCACATTGTCCAGGCGTCTTTCCAGCAAACGGAGCAGGTTTTCGCCGGTAATCCCCGGCTGGCGCTCGGCACGCTCAAAGTAATTGCGAAACTGGGTTTCCAGCACCCCGTAGATACGCCGGGCCTTTTGTTTTTCCCGCAACTGCAGACCGTATTCACTGATCTTGCGGCGCGCCTGCCCGTGGGCGCCCGGTGGATAGGGCCGCCGGTCAATGGCACACTTGCCCGTGTAGCAGCGGTCCCCTTTCAAGTAAAGCTTGATACCCTCACGGCGACACAGACGGCATTGCGGACCTGTGTATCTGGCCATCTAGTTCCTTGATACCTCCTTAAACTCTCCGGCGTTTTGGCGGCCGGCATCCATTATGGGGAATGGGTGTAACGTCTTTAATCAGGCTTACTTCCAGCCCCGCCGCCTGCAGGGAGCGGATGGCCGCTTCCCGGCCCGCCCCGGGGCCCTTGACCATCACTTCTACCGTTTTCATACCGTGTTCCATGGCCTCCCTGGCTGCCGCCTCGGCGGCCATCTGGGCGGCAAAGGGCGTGCTCTTCCGGGAACCCTTGAATCCCACGGTCCCGGCACTGGCCCAGGAAATGGCGTTGCCCCGCGTGTCAGTTATGGTCACGATGGTATTATTAAAGGTAGAACGGATGTGGGCCACCCCGTGTTCTATATTCTTGCGCTCCCGCCTTTTAGTACGTGCTGCTTTTCTGGCCATTTTACCTTACCCCCCTTTATTTCTTCCGCCGCACACCCACAGTTTTCCGCGGACCCTTGCGCGTCCGGGCGTTGGTTTTTGTGCGCTGGCCCCGTACCGGGAGGCCCCGGCGGTGACGCAAGCCCCGGTAGCAGCCGATTTCGATGAGCCGCTTAATATTCATGGCCACTTCCCGGCGGAGATCGCCCTCCACCCGGTAGTTCTTCTCAATGACGTCCCTTAAGCGGTTGACCTCGTCTTCGGTGAGGTTGCGGACCCGGGTATCGGGGTTAATTCCTGTCTGGGCCAGGATTTTCTTGGATGTGGGCCTGCCGATGCCGTAAATATAGGTCAGGGCGATCTCTACCCGCTTATCCCTGGGCAGGTCAACCCCTGCAATACGAGCCATGCGTGAAAACACACCTCCATTAACCTTGTTTTTGCTTATGCTTGGGATTTTCACAGATTACCATCACTTTACCATGACGGCGGATAACCTTGCATTTCTCACAAATGGGTTTTACCGACGGGCGCACTTTCATTTGTTAAACCTCCTTTGCCCGGACCATCACCTTATTTATAACGGTAAACAATCCGACCGCGGCTCAAATCATAGGGTGACAGTTCCACCAGCACCCGGTCACCGGGTAAAATGCGGATAAAGTTCATGCGAATTTTACCCGAAACGTGAGCTAAAACTTTATGTCCGTTCTGCAGTTCGACGCGAAACATGGCATTGGGAAGTGGCTCAATCACAGTGCCCTCAACTTCAATAACATCCTTTTCCTGTTTGGACATGGGCTTTAGCCAACCTCCTTTCCGGAGCCGTTTAGCTGTGCTCCAGTGTTTCATCCGATGGTATGCCAGGCGCAGGTGTTGCCTGCCCGTAAGTTTCCAGCAGTTCTTTCAGCGCCCTGCGGACATCCAGATCGGTAATCCGCTGGCCCGTGCTTGCCTTGTGGGCAATATCGCCGGCCACCAGGGGATAAACTTTTAAATGCTTGACGTTTTTCAACTTCGGCCCGCCTACCCTGCGGTCCGCCCCATTGACCACCCGTACCCGTGTCTCGTTGACGCGGTCGAGAATGAGGTAGAATTTGCCGTAATCCCGGCCGGCAGTAGAGCTCACCAGCCGGCCCGGCGTGAAATAATCCTTCACCGGGATCACCTCCAGTTACAACCGGGTAAGGATCTCCGGCTCACCATCGGTGATGGCAACGGTGTGCTCGAAATGGGCCGACAGCCTGGAATCCCTGGTTACCACCGTCCAGTTGTCCCCAAGGGTGCGCACCTCATGGGTACCCGCATTGACCATCGGTTCAATGGCTAAAGTCATTCCCGCCTTCAGCCTGGGACCCCGTCCCGGCTTTCCGAAGTTGGGCACCTGTGGCTCCTCATGCATGCTCCGGCCGATACCGTGGCCCACGTATTCCCGGACCACAGAGAATCCGTGTTTTTCCACATAGCTCTGTACGGCATGGGAAATATCCGACAGCCGGTTACCCTGCCGGGCAAAGCGAATGCCTTCGTACAGAGCTCCTTCGGTTACGGCCAGCAGTTTTCTTGCCTCCGGGGAAACCTCGCCTACCGGAAAGGTGGCCGCACCGTCCCCAAAATATCCATTTATTTCCGCCCCGACGTCAATACTGATAATATCTCCACTTTCCAGTTTTCTTAAACCGGGGATGCCGTGCACCACCTGCTCGTTGACCGAGGTGCAGATGCTGGCCGGAAAACCATAGAGGCCCTTGAACGCGGGCCTGGCACCCCGGGCCAGGATAAAGTCCTCAGCCAGCCGGTCCAGTTCTGCGGTGGTCACCCCCGGTTTAATGGCCCGGGAGAGTTCGCCCAGGACACCCGCCACCACGCGGCCGGCGTCGCGCATGTAGCGCAGTTCCCGCTGCGACTTGATCATAATCATTTATAAGGTCATCTCCCTACCTGATAAAGCCCTGGTAGCTGCGCATCAACATGTGGGATTCAACCTGCTTCATGGTATCCAGGGCCACCCCCACCACAATCAACAGGGCGGTACCGCCAAAGTAAATCTGGGGGATGCGGGTAGCCAGCAGGACAAAATTCGGCAGGATGGCAATTAAGGCCAGGAAAATGGCCCCCGCCAGGGTTACCCGGCTCATAACCCGGCTGATGTACTCGGCCGTGGGGCGTCCGGGCCGGATGCCCGGGATGAAGCCGCCGTACTTCTTGATGTTTTCGGCAATATCCACCGGGTTCATGATTACCGCCGTGTAGAAGTAGGTAAAGCCAATCACCAGCAGGGCGTAAATGACGGTATGCAGCGCCGTACCCCAGGCAAAAAAGGTGAGGTACCAGTTGCCAAACCAGGTGTTTTGAAACCACCGGGCAATCTGTTCCGGAAACATCAAAATGGAAGAAGCAAAGATCACCGGGATAACACCGGCCTGGTTCACCCTTAAGGGCAGGTGGGTGGACTGCCCGCCGTATACCCGGCGTCCCACCACGCGCTTGGCGTACTGCACGGGAATGCGCCGCTGCCCCTCATTGACGGCCACAATGGCGGCAATGACCAATGCGCCAATGACCAGGAGCAGGATGACGCTCAGGATATTGATGGTCCCGGCCCGCAGGTACTCCACCACCCGCACAACGCCCGCCGGAACCCGGGAGACAATACCGGCAAAGATCAAAAGCGAGATGCCGTTGCCAATGCCCTTTTCGGTAATCTGTTCCCCGATCCACATAAGGAAGGCCGTCCCGGCGGTCAGGGTCAGGGCCACCAGAAGGTAGTGGCCGACGGTCGGGCTCACCAGCACATGCTGGTTGCGCAGGGCAAAGCTGATACCGATGGCCTGAATAAACGCCAGCACGACGGTGAGGTAGCGGGTATACTGGACGATTTTTTTCCGGCCCTCTTCCCCTTCCTTGGCCAGCCGTTCCAGGGAGGGAATGACCACCGTCAGAAGCTGCATAATAATAGAAGCGTTAATGTATGGAGTAATACTCATGGCAAAAATGGAAAAGTTTTTAAAAGCCCCGCCGGAAATCACGTCAAAGAAGCCGAAAAGGGCACCGGTTTGGAGCAGCTTCGCAAAAACCTCTGTGTTGACCCCCGGCACGGGAATATGGGCGCCGATGCGGAAAACAAAGAGCATGGCCAGGGTAAAGAAAAGTTTTGAACGCAGCTCATCAATCCTGACGGCGCTTCTGAGGCTATCCAGCACCTAGATCACCTCAGCCTTGCCGCCGGCAGCTTCAATCTTTTCCACCGCCGATTTGCTGAAGGCGTGGGCCCTTACGGTGAGCGCTTTTTCAAGCTGCCCGTCGCCCAGGATCTTTACCCCGTCACCCAGCTTTTTGATTATCCGTTCCGATAGAAGGGTTTCCGGCGTTACCACTGCACCGTTTTCAAAACGGTTTAAAACATCAATATTTACGGCCACTATCTCCTTCTTAAAGGGCGCATTGGTAAAACCCCGCTTGGGTATGCGCCGCTGCAAGGGCATCTGGCCACCCTCAAAACCGGGCCTTACCCCGCCGCCGGAGCGCGCCTTTTGTCCCTTGTGCCCCCGGCCGGCCGTCTTTCCTAACCCGGAACCGATACCCTGCCCCTTGCGGGTTGGTTTGGTACGCGCCCCCGGGTTGGGACGCAGGTCGTGCAGTTGAACCACAATTACACCTCCAGTTGGTTGCTGGTCTAAAGGCCATCCGTACCCGTCGTTTAAACTTCCTCGACCTTGACCAGGTGGGATACCTTGTTAATCATGCCCCGTATCTGCGGCGTATCGTTTTGAACTACCGAGCCGTGCAGTTTGCGCAGGCCCAGAGTGCGTACGGTTACCCGCTGGTCTTCGGGGCGACCGATGAGACTTCTGATCAGGGTAATCTTCAACTTGGCCATGTTCTTACCCCCTTAGCCCAGTAATTCTTCCACCGTTTTACCCCGCAGCCGGGCCACCTCTTCCGGAGTTTTCAGGCTCTTTAAAGCCACCATGGTGGCATGAACCATGTTGTTGGCGTTGTGCGAACCCAGGGACTTGGTAAGGATGTCCCGGATCCCGGCACACTCCAGAATCGCCCGCACGGGACCGCCGGCAATTACCCCGGTACCGGGGGCAGCCGGTTTTAACAGCACCTTGCCGGCACCAAATTCACCAATCACTTCATGGGGAATGGTGGTGCCGGATAAGGGCACCTGGATCATGTTTTTCTTGGCATCCTCAATGCCCTTGCGAATGGCCTCGGGCACCTCGCCGGCCTTGCCCAGCCCGGCGCCGACCCGGCCGTTGCCATCGCCTACCACCACCAGGGCCGAAAAACTAAAGCGTCGTCCACCTTTGACCACCTTGGCCACGCGGTTAATGGATACTACTTTCTCGGTAAGCTCCAGCTTACTGGCGTCAATCCTGGTCACCCGTTTCCCTCCTTCGTCACCTAGAATTCCAGACCGGCTTCCCGGGCGGCCTCGGCTAAAGCCTTTACCCGGCCGTGATAAATATACCCGGCCCGGTCAAATACCACTTTCTTAATCCCGCGTTCCAGGGCTTTCTGGGCCACCAGGCGGCCCACCGCGGCAGCCGCTTCCTTGTTGCCACCTGCTTTGAGCTGACCCTTCAATTCGGGGGAAAGGGTCGAAGCGCTGACCAGGGTAATTCCCCGCTCGTCATCAATAATCTGGGCATACATGTGCTTTAAGCTCCGGAAGACATTCAACCTGGGGCGCTCGGCGGTACCGGAGATCTTCTTGCGTACTCGTAAATGTCTTTTGGCCCGCAATGCCTTGCGATCCGGTTTCTTAATCAAAGCAATCAAGCCTCCCTACTTCTTACCTTTACCGCCAGCCTTGCCGGCCTTGCGCCGGATTTGTTCGTTTTCGTACCTGATGCCCTTGCCCTTGTAGGGTTCCGGCTCCCGTACACCGCGGATAACCGCAGCCAGGGCGCCGACCTTTTCTTTGTCCGTTCCCTTGACCACAATTTTGTTTGGCGCAGGAACTTCTATCTCCAGCCCCGGCGGGGGGACAATCTCGACCGGGTGGGAGTAGCCCACCGACAGCACCAGCTTGTTACCCTGCTTGGTGGCCCGGTAACCTACGCCGACCAGCTCCAGAGTTTTTGCAAACCCCTTTGTTACTCCCTCCACCATATTGGCCAGCAGCGTGCGGGTTAAACCATGCAGGGACCGGTGGTTCTTTTCGTCCGAGGGGCGTTCCACCACCAGGCGGCCCTCCTCGTCCAGGCGGATGCGCATATCCCGGTGGAATTCCCGTTCAAGCTGGCCCTTGGGCCCCTTTATGCGCACGGTATTGCCTTCTATTTGCACATCAACCCCCTGGGGCAGGGCAATGGGCTTCTTGCCAATCCTGGACACAAGCCTTCCCTCCTCCTACCATACGTAGCAGATTACTTCGCCGCCCACACCCAGTTTCCGGGCCTGTTTATCGGTCATGATACCCTTGGAGGTGGACAGGATAGCAATACCCAGGCCTCCCAGCACCTTGGGGATGGAATCCTTGCGGGCATAGACCCGGAGTCCCGGCCTGGAAATCCGTTTTAATCCGGTAATTACCCGTTTTTTGTCAGGGCCGTACTTCAAATATACGCGGATGACGCCCTGCTTGCCGTCGTCAATTATTTCGTAATCCTTAATCAGGCCCTCTTCCTTGAGAATCTCGGCAATGGCCTTCTTCAAGCGGGAAGCAGGGGCCTCCACTTTATCGAGATAAACCGTATTGGCATTGCGAATACGGGTGAGAAAGTCCGCGATCGGGTCGGTCATAACCATGGCAATACCCCCTTCCTGTTTACCAGCTGGCCTTACGAACGCCGGGAATCTCGCCGCGGTAGGCAAGAACCCGGAAACAGATGCGGCAAATGCCGAACTTGCGCATGTACGCCCGGGGACGGCCGCAGAGCTTGCAGCGGTTATGCTGGCGCACCTTGAATTTGGGTTCGCGCATTGCCTTGGCGATCATTGATTTTTTAGCCACTTAAGTCCCCCCTTATATGCGATTCGTACCTGCTTTGTAATAAATCGTCTTGAGGTCGTTCATCACTAAGCAGCCGCAAAGGGCATGCCCAGCAGGCGCAAAAGTTCCCGCGCCTCCTCGTCGGTTTTGGCCGTGGTTACAAAGATGATGTCCATTCCCCGTACTTTATCGATCTTATCATATTCGATTTCGGGGAAGATCAGCTGCTCCCGGATGCCCAGGCTGTAATTGCCGCGGCCGTCAAAGGACCTGGGCGAAACCCCCCGGAAGTCCCGCACCCTGGGGAGAGCCACGTTGAACAGCTTGTCGATGAACTCATACATGCGGTCACCCCGCAGGGTTACCTTGCAGCCCACGGTCATCCCCTGGCGCACCTTAAAGGCGGCAATGGATTTCTTAGCCCGGGTGATCACCGGACGCTGGCCGGTAATAGTGGCCAGATCGCTGACCGCCGCGTCCATGGCTTTGCTGTTATGGGTGGCCTCGCCTACGCCCATGTTGATGACCACCTTTTCCAGCCTGGGTACCTCCATCACGTTTTTATAGCCAAACTTCTGCATCATGGCCTTGACTACTTCGTTTTTATATTTATCTTTAAGTCTCGGCACGTTTTTTCACCTGCCTTTTAGCCTAGTTCTTCCCCGCATTTTTTACATACCCGCACCTTTTTGCCGTCCTCCAAAAACTTTTTAGCTATGCGGGTTGGGCTGTTGCACTTGCTGCAGACCAGCATGACGTTGGAGGCGTGGATGGGGGCTTCCTTCTCCACGATGCCTCCCTGGGGCATGCGCGGGTTGGGCCTGGTATGGCGCTTCACGATATTCACGCCCTCCACAATTACCCGCCCTTCAGCCGGTAATGCCGCCAGCACCTTGCCTCTTTTGCCGGCATATTTGCCGGTCAACACCAGCACTGTATCGCCTTTGCGCACGTGTAACTTGGGCATCCTGACCCACCTCCAGCTTCCCCGGCTAAATTACCTCCGGAGCCAGGGAAATAATCTTCATGAAGTCCCGATCCCGTAATTCCCGGGCCACCGGTCCAAAGATACGGGTGCCCCGGGGGCTCTTGTCGTCCTTGATAATCACCGCAGCGTTTTCGTCAAATTTAATGTATGAACCGTCCGGGCGGCGCACTTCCTTATTGGTACGCACAACCACCGCCCGCACCACATCGCCCTTCTTTACAACGCCTCCGGGCGTGGCCTCCTTGACGGAACAAATGATTTCATCTCCCAAACTGGCATAACGGCGCATGCTGCCGCCGAGCACGCGAATGCACATTAAACGGCGGGCACCGGTGTTGTCGGCGACGTTGAGCATTGACTGTACCTGGATCATCGGCTTTAACCTCCCTTCGCAAGGGTTTATTAAATCCGTTCAGCCCGTTCCAGGATTTCAACCACCCGCCAGCGCTTTTCTTTCGAAAGGGGCCGGGTTTCCATAATGCGCACCTTATCCCCGACGCGGCAGGCATTTTCCTCGTCATGGGCTTTAAACTTCTTGGTCTTGCGAATGGTGCGCTGGTAGAGCGGGTGCCGCACCAGGGTTTCCACCGCCACCACTACCGTTTTGTCCATTTTATCGCTAACCACGCGGCCCGTCCGGACTTTGCGCTGCTTACGAACTTCCACCTCGTGACTCCCCTTTCGTTAGGCCCGCCGGATGCCCAGCTCCCGCTCCCGGAGCACGGTCTTTAAACGGGCAATGTTCCGGCGCACTTCCCTGATTTTCATGGGGTTATCCAGCTGGTTGGTAGCCAGTTGGAACCGCAGCTTGAAAAGTTCATCCTTGGAATCGTCCAGCTTCTTGACCAGCTCCTCATCGGATAGTTCCCGCAAATCCTTAGCCTTCATTTGCCTCACTCCCACGTTTGACAAACTTTGTTTTAATGGGCAGCTTGTGAGACGCCAGGCGCATGGCTTCCCGGGCCACCTCCTCGTCAATACCGGCCAGCTCAAACAAAATCCGCCCGGGCTTGACGACCGCCACCCAGTACTCGGGAGCACCTTTACCGCTGCCCATCCGGGTTTCGGCTGGCTTAGCAGTAATTGGCCGGTCCGGGAATATCCTGATCCACACCTTCCCGCCCCGGCGAATGTAACGGGTCATGGCAATACGGGCGGCCTCGATTTGACGGCTGGTAATCCAGGCCGGTTCCAGGGCCATCAGCCCGTACTCGCCAAAGTGTACCTCCGTACCCCCCTTGGCCCTGCCGCTCAGATCTCTTACCCGGTGCTGTTTACGATATTTAACCCTCTTGGGCATGAGCATAGGCCTTCTCTCCTCCTTGACCGGCCGCAGCCTTGGCCTCCGGCAGCACTTCTCCCTTGTAAATCCATACCTTTACGCCGATCTTGCCGTAAGTGGTGTCCGCTTCCGCAAAGCCGTAATCGATATCCGCCCGCAGGGTGTGCAGGGGTACCTTGCCCTCGCTGTACCACTCGGTACGGGCAATCTCCGCTCCGGCCAGCCGGCCGCTGACGGAAACCTTGATCCCCCTGGCGCCCATTTTCATGGCCCGCGACACGGCCTGTTTCATGGCCCGCCTGAAGGCAACCCGCTTTTCGATCTGGGCGGCCACGTTCTCCGCCACTAACTGGGCGTCCAGCTCGGGCACTTTGATTTCCACGATGTTCACGTGCACCTGCTTGCCCGTCATTTTTTCCAGTTCCCGGCGCAGGTTTTCTACCTCCGCACCGCCCCGGCCGATGACAATCCCCGGCTTGGCCGTATAAATGCTGATGCGGATGCGGTTGGCTGCCCGTTCAATGGCAATGCGGGAGATGCCGGCGGCATAAAGCTTTTGCTTGATATATCTGCGGATCTTAACATCTTCTAAAAGCAGGTTGGCAAAATTCTTCTTATCGGCAAACCATTTGGCGTCCCAGTCTTTGATAATGCCAATGCGCAACCCTTTGGGATGTACCTTCTGGCCCACACTACTCCTCCTTTTCTATTCCTTTTCCTTGACCACCACAGTGATGTGGCTGGTCCGCCTCCGCAACAGGTCCGCCCGGCCCATGGCCCGGGCCTGGTAACGCTTCCAGGTGGGACCCTGATCCACATAAGCCGCCGCAATATAGAGATTATCAGGATTCATATCGTAGTTGTGTTCCGCGTTGGCCGCAGCCGATTTAATTACCTTGGCCACCGGAACCGCGGCCCTTTTAGGCGTAAACCTCAGGATGGCCAGCGCCTCACGTACATCCTTCCCCCGGATGAGATCCACCACCTGGCGCACCTTGCGGGGTGAAATGCGCACGTACCTGGCCACTGCTCTGGCTTCCATCCCAAACCCTCCTTAATGATTACTTCAGGGCCGTGGATCTTTCGGTGTGGGCACCGTGGCCCCTGAATATCCGGGTGGGAGCAAACTCACCCAGCTTATGCCCCACCATGTCTTCGGTAATATATATGGGAACGTGTTTCCGGCCGTCGTGCACGGCAATGGTATGACCGATCATCTGCGGGAAAATGGTCGAACGGCGGGACCAGGTCTTGATGACCCGCTTTTCCCCTTTAGCGTTCATTTCCTCGATTTTTTTCAATAGCTTCGGATCGCAGTAGGGGCCCTTTTTCAATGAACGTCCCATAGCCTTTTCACCTACCTCCTTCCGCTGCTGCCCGGATTGCCGAATTACTTCGCCCTTCTCTTGATGATCAGGCGATCGCTGGGTTTCTTCTTCCGCGTACGGGCACCCAGGGCCGGCTTGCCCCAGGGAGTAACCGGGTTACGGCCAATGGGGGAACGGCCTTCACCGCCGCCGTGGGGGTGATCCACCGGGTTCATGACCACACCGCGCACGGTCGGCCTGATGCCCAGCCAGCGCGAGCGGCCGGCTTTACCGATGGTGATGTTTTCATGCTCCACATTGCCCACCTGACCGATGGTGGCCCGGCAATCCAGAAGAAGCAGGCGCATTTCGCCCGAGGGCATGCGAATGTGGGCATACTTGCCTTCCTTGGCCATAACCTGGGCCGCCGCACCCGCCGAGCGCACCAGTTGGCCGCCGCCGCCTGGATACAGCTCCAGGTTGTGCACCAGGGTACCCACCGGGATATTCCGCAGGGGCAGCGCGTTGCCCACCTTGATGTCGGCATCAGGACCCGATACCACCGTCATACCCACTTCCAGGCCCACGGGAGCCAGGATGTAGCGCTTTTCCCCGTCGGCATAGTGCAACAGGGCAATACGGGCCGAACGGTTGGGGTCGTATTCAATGCTGGCTACCCTGGCCGGGATGCCGTCCTTATCCCGTTTGAAGTCAATGATCCGGTACATGCGCTTGTGACCGCCGCCCCGGTGCCTTACGGTAATCCTGCCCTGGAAATTGCGGCCGGCCTTTTTCTTCAGCGGCGCCAGCAAGGATTTTTCCGGTTCGGTTTTGGTGATTTCATCAAAGGTCGATACGGTAACAAACCGCCGCCCGGGAGATGTCGGCTTGAACTTTTTAATACCCAACTGGTTTCCCTCCTTCCAAAATAAGCCCGCGCACCCGAATCGGGGGGAGGGAAGTTTTACACACCCTCAAAGAGTTCGATCTTATCCCCTTTCCGCAGGGTGACGATGGCTTTCTTGACGTCGGGGCGGCGACCAACGACATTCCGCACCCGTCTTGTTTTCCCTTTAACCCGCATGGTGTTTACCTTTTCGACTTTCACCTTGAACAGTTCTTCTACCGCTCTCTTGATTTCCACCTTGTTGGCATGGGGATCGACGATAAAAGTATACTTGTTGTCGGCCAGCAGGGACATGCTCTTCTCCGTAATTACCGGCCGCTTTAAAATATCCCGGGGGTTTTTCACTGGGCCAGCACCTCCTGGACCCTGGCCACCGCGTCCTTCGTTATGACCAGCGTATTATGGGCCAACAGGTCGTACACATTAAGACCATCGGCGGCCATGGGTTTAATACCGGGGATATTCCGGGCCGACTTGAACACGTTTTCCTCCCGGCCGGCAGTAACCACCAGGGCCTTGTCGTTTACCTTGAGGTTCCCCAAAATGCGCACCATATCCTTGGTACGGGGCTTTTCCAACTTCAGGTCTTCCAGAACCACAATTTTGCCGTCCTGTACCTTGGCCGATAGGGCGGACTTCATTGCCAGGCGCCGCACCTTGCGGGGCAACCGGTAACTGTAGTCCCGGGGATGTGGACCAAAGACTATGCCGCCCTTCCGCCAGATGGGGGAACGAATGCTGCCGTGACGGGCACGGCCGGTACCTTTCTGGCGCCAGGGTTTGCGCCCGCCGCCCCGAACCTCTCCCCGGGTTTTGGTATCATGGGTTCCCAGACGGCGCCCGGCCAGCTGCCAGACTACGACATCGTGCAGCACGGACATATGCACGGGAACGCCGAATACATCGTCCCGCAAATGGATTTCGCCCACCTGGTCCCCGTTGATATTGTAAACGGCAACTGTAGGCATAACGCTTTCCTCCTTCCGGTGCCTGGTTACTAGCGGGCCTTAACGGTTTCTTTAACCAGCAAAAGACCCCCGCGGGGGCCAGGGACAGATCCTTTCACGGCCAGAAGATTTCTCTGGGGGTCCACCCGCACTACTTCCAGGTTTTGCACCGTTACCCGCTCCACACCGTAATGTCCGGGCAACTTTCTTCCCTTGAAAACCCGGGCCGGTCCTTTCGCTCCCAGGGAGCCGGGCCGGCGGTGGTACTTGGAACCGTGGGCCATGGGTCCCCGGTGAAAGCCGTGGCGTTTAATGCCGCCTGCAAAACCACGGCCCCTGGATGTGCCGACCACATCCACCCTTTCACCGGTGGCAAAGACATCGGCCCTAATTTCCTGCCCCACCTGGTAATCTTCCACATTTTCCACGCGCAATTCCCGCAAAAAACGCAAAGGCCGCACACCGGCTTTAGCAAAATGCCCTTTTAAGGGTTTGTTGACCAAACGCTCGGGCTTTTCGCCAAAACCCAGCTGGATCGCGCTGTATCCGTCCCGCTCGGGGGTTTTCTTCTGCACCACTATGCAGGGACCGGCTTCGATGACTGTAACGGGAATGGCCTGCCCGGCATCATTGAAAATCTGGGTCATGCCGACTTTACGGCCGAGGATGCCCTTGGGCATGGTCCTTAGCACCTCCTAAAGCTTGATTTCAATGTCCACCCCGGCAGGCAGATCCAGGCGCATTAAGGCGTCCACGGTTTTAGACGTGGGTTCCAGGATATCAATCAAACGCTTGTGCGTCCGTATCTCAAACTGCTCCCGCGAGTCCTTGTTGACGTGGGGTGAACGCAAAATGGTGTAAATATTTTTCTCTGTGGGCAAAGGAATAGGGCCGGCTACCTGGGCGCCGGTGCGCCGGGCGGTTTCCACAATCTTCTGGGCCGACTGATCCAGCATGTGGTGATCGTAGGCCTTCAGCCGGATGCGAATCTTTTGCTTTTTCAAGGGTCTACCTCCTTTCAAACCCGGCAAAGGGGTTTTCGTAAATATGAGAAGTGGGATGTGGGATGCTTTCCATTACTGGCCCCACTTTCCACTTCCCACTTCTCGTTCCAGCCGGCTACTCGATAATCTGGGTGACCACGCCGGCTCCGACGGTACGGCCACCTTCCCGGATGGCGAAGCGCAGCCCTTCTTCAATGGCAATGGGGGTGA
>NZ_JAUSUX010000008.1 GCF_030813795.1 Desulfofundulus luciae
CACCTCTTTTGCCTCCCCCTCTCGAGGGAGATTTTATCATAGGGTGGGTCAGTTTTATTTGACGATCGGGGGTCAATTCTATTTTACGATCTACACTCAAGTTGAGGGATCTCGAAATCGACTTCCGCCTCTTGGAAAGGGACCGGGACGAAAGCAGGTTGCTCGACTACGCCCTGGACCTGCCCGATGAATTGGCCAGAAAAGAAAAGAAGCAAATGGTGGTGGTCTTTGACGAGTTCCAGGAAGCCTCTCGGGTCGCCGGCAGGGAAATTTACAAGAAGATGAGAGCGCACTTTCAAATGCACAAAAACGTGTCCTACCTTTTCCTGGGTTCCAAAGAAGACCTCATGAAGAACATTTTTGCCAGCAGCAAGCAGGCATTCTACAGGTTTGCCCTAATTCTTCCCATCCCCCCTATTCCGGAAGACGCCTGGATAGAATACATCGCCAGAAAGTTCGCCAGCGCAGGCTTAAAAGCTGACGAGGACAGTATAAGGGAAATTGTGAAGCTTACCGGAGGACACCCGCAAGACACCATGATTGTGTGCTCAGAAGTTTATCACTTCCTCCTCGAAGCTTCCGAAAAAAAGCTTTCCCTCGAAACCGTCAGAATTGGGTACGAGCGGGCGCTGTACGCGCTCTCCCCCCTGTTCGACAGGATAATTGATGAATTAAACGGAAACCCCCACTCCGGCAAGGTTTTAAAGAGAATTACCCGGGGGGAAAGAGCTTATTCCCGAAAGGAACACCCTAACGAGGTCAAAAGGGCTATCGATTTTTTGATGGCCAAAGGGGTCATCGAAAAAAGCGGGCGCGGAGTGTATAAATTTACTGAACCGATGTTCCAGGAATATATCTTGCGGGAACTATCTTAGTGTGGCCTGCAAAATTCAGATTCCAGGCTGGTAAGCCAGGCATACAACCGAAGCACAATTTAAATCCTGGGTGCAGTTGGAACAGGTAATTATGCCAATACGAGCCATAGTGAACCTCCTCGTCAATTTTTTCAACTGGTTAGATAAAGCTGCGTGCGGGCCGGAATACATATTTTACCCTGGCCAGGGCGCTGACGTCCTCCCAGGGGTTGCCTTCCACGGCCACCAGGAAGGCGGGCCGCCCCGGTTCAATGCGGCCCAGCAGGTGCTCCAGTCCCAGGATGGCCGCACCGTTGCGGGTGGCGGCCAGAAGAATATCCGCCGGGGAAAGGCCGGCTTCCCGGTAAAGAAGCAGTTCCTCCAGGAAGCCCTGTCCGTGGCATACGCCGGTGGCCCCGGCGTCGGTGCCCACCCCCAGGGTAACGCCCATTTCCAGGGCTTTTTTGATCATTTCCACCTGGCGCCGCCAGGTGCGGGTGATGACCTCAATTTCCCGGGCCGTATATTGTGCCCGCAATTTTCCCCTCACCTGGCCGGCCACCGGGATTACCGTGGGCACCCAGGCAATACCCTGAGCGGCCATGCGGTGCAGGGATTCCTCGCTGATGAAATAACCGTGCTCTATGGAATCCACCCCGGCTTCTACGGCCAGGCGAACAGCATCGTCCCCGCTGGCGTGGGCCATGACCTTTAGCCCGCGGCTGCGGGCGCGGTAGACTATTCGTTGCAGTTCCTCCCGGGTGAACTGGGGGCCGCCCACCCGCCCGTACTCGGAGAAGCTTACTATTCCTGATACCAGGATCTTGAGGTGGTCCACTCCCTGCCGGGCCAGGGAATCCACCGCCTTTTCCAGTTCCCCCGGGGTTAAACCTGGCCCCAGGAAAGAGCCGTACTTTCCCTGCCGGTGCAGCGCATGCCCGCAGGCCAGTACCAGAGGCCCGGCCAACCTGCCGGTTATAACCAGTTGTTTTACTTCAAGACCGATACCAGCCCGGTCTCCTCCATCCCGAATGGCTACTATACCCCGTTCCAGGGTACTTGTTAAGTCCGCCTTCACCCGCTCAAGTAATTCCCCCCGGGCGGTCCATTGCTGCTGCGCCCTCGAAAAATCCCTGCCGTCCAGAGCCAGGTGGACGTGGCAGTCGATGAAGCCGGGGACCACAGTGCAATTGGGGAGTTCGAGTACGGGTACCGGTTCTCGGGAATGGTCTGTGCAAAGGTATTCCTCAGGGTCATTACCGGCGGAAATGGCTATTACTTTCCCGCCCTGGACATATATCAGTCCTTCCTGGGGCGGGGACGGCGTGCCCCGCCAAATACGGGAGGCTTTGATGAGTAAGGTCTGGCCGGGGCCAAGATTTATTAAAGACATGGGACATCCTCGCCTCGGTAGAATCCTTTCGAATCGGCCTGGCAGCAGGGACGCTTCTTGCGCCGGTTAAAGTATGGCAAGATTGTTGCGGGTATTGGATTGGCATTGTTTATATACTCATTGATTGATGTTCTTATACACTTTTTTAAGGGCACGCATTGATCAGGGACTCAATAACAGCATGAACTAAGTGAGTGGTGCCTGTGACAGCAAATAGTGTTCTACCGCGGCCTTTCGCCCATGGCCCGGCTTGACGGCAAGAAGGAAAGATAAAACATTAGCACCGCTCCAACCAGCACCACGGCACCAAGGCTGGAAAAAGCCAGGATCCAGCCGGCGGGACCGGCATAAACGTCAAGAATCAGCCCAAAAACCGCGGGGGACACGGTGGCGGCAATATAACCCACAAAGGTCTGCCAGGCCATGATGCGGCCCAGTTTTTCCCGGGGGGCGATTTCCGCCAGTCCGGTGGAAAATATCGGTGAATCCGCCGTAACCGTCAAGCTGTAAACCAGGCCCACCGGCAGCAACAGCCACGGCGATGCCGGTAGCAGCCAGCCCATGGTAAATGAACAGGCGGCGCTGGTGAGCATGATCGCCAGGGCCGTGCCCGTGCGCCCCAGGCGATCTGAGAGCCAACCGGCGGCCAGGGTGGATGGAGCCCCCAGCATTACCGACAGGGCAGTGAGGGTGGCCGCCAGGGAAGTGGCCTGGGCGTAGCGGTCTTGGAAAACGACGGTAAGAAAGGGCGTCAACCACGAACGCAACCCGTACATTTCCCACATGTGGGCCGCATAGGCCAGGATGACCAGAACCATGGCCAGGTTACGCTGGCTGGTTTCAACCTGCTGGATTCCCTGCGCCGGTTCCGGTGGCCCGGTCTGCGAAGCAAGACCGGGTGTTTCATCTCCCCCGGAACTGTTTGCCGGGATTTTTGCTTTCCGGGTGCCGGGTAAAAAGGCGGCTGCGGGTTGGCGCCACAGCCAGAGAGAAAGGGCAATGGCCCCAAAGCTTACCCCTGCCAGAACGAGGTAGGCCTCCTGCCAGGTTAAAAAGGCGGTAAGGGCCCCGGTGAGGGCGAAGGAAAGGGAGGTGCCCACCAGGTAGGAGGAAACGTAAAAGCCCACTGCCCGGCCGCGGGAACTGGGGGCCAGGGAAATGACTTTGATCCCGGGCATGTAGATCCCTCCCAGGCCCGCACCGGCCAGCGCCCGCAGCAGGGTACCCGATAAGGCATCCCGGGCCAGCAGGGAAAAGATGGTATGGGTGAAGGTCGATAAAATGGCTCCTCCGGCCATCACATAGCGGGCGTCAATGCGGTCGGTGAGGGGGAGGGCCACCAGGGCTGCTGCAATGTACCCGGCCTGAAAGGCGGCCACCATTATCCCGGCCTCCCCGTGGCTGATCCCCCACTGCTTTTCCACCAGGGGCAGGACGGCCGACAAACAATAGGCCGGCAACAGTACCAGCAATTGAATTAAAGCCAGTTGTACCAGTGGGATGTGTTCCCGTTGCCGGGTTTCGCGCATTTTGTTTATTCACCTGTTGGTATTTAACTGGTCTAATTATTCTTTTTTTCGCCGCCGAACTCCTGCTTTGGTGAAGGTAGCTGGAGTAGGAATAGAAGGACTCGGAAGCTCTGTTTTCAGTCGCCTGGTGGAAGCCTTCAGCCCGGTAATAATATCCCCTGGCCACCTGTAAGTCCTTGGACCCGCTGGCACTGGAAGATCAGAATTTTAGATTACCACCTTTAAAAAATTTATTGTCTCTTTGCTAGAGCGTATGATAAAATTTATCCATGGGATGGTATCCCCGCGGGAACCATACCTTAGTTACTAAAAGTACCTCTAAAACCTAATACGTTTTGCCGCTTGGAGCCGGGAAGGACCGAGACGGAGATAATGGGGAACATTTACTGCCTTTCGGGAGCCCGGAAGGCATTTTTTGTTGAATTGTACGGGGCTTCTTTGTTATTTGCCGTAATCAGGATTTCAGAAGCTGGGGTGGGACTGATGAGTAAGCCTTCGGTGGCCGTAGTGGGATGCGGTAAAGTGGGCAGCGCCCTGGCCCTGCTTTTAAAGGAGCGGGGTTACCCGGTGGTGGCCGTGGCCAGCAGGAGTCCGGAGCCGGCCCAGAAACTGGCCCGGTCCCTGGGTTGCAGGGCGTATGACCGGCCGTGGGAGGCAGCGCTAAAGGCCGATCTGGTTTTTATTACCACGCCCGACCGGGAGATTGCCCCGGTGTCGGAACTTATTGCCCGGGAAGGGGGATTTCGTTCCGGCCAGGTGGTGGCCCACACCAGCGGTGCCCACGCATCCAGTGAACTGCACGGTGTCCGGGAAGCCGGCGCCCTGGCCGTGTCCATCCACCCGTTACAGTCCTTTGCCGATGTTGCGGGGGCCAGGGAAAACCTCCCCGGGTCCTACTTTGCCCTGGAGGGGGATGAGGCGGCCATTCCCGTGGCCCGGCAGGTGGTTGACGACTTACAAGGCCATGCCTTTATCATCAAGGCTGAAGATAAGCCCCTTTACCATGCGGCGGCCTGCATTGCTTCCAACTACCTGGTGTCTTTGATGCACCTGGCGACCAGCGTTTACGGCCGGTTTGGCCTCTCCCGGAGGGAAGCTTTTGAAGCGTTGTATCCCCTGGTGCGGGGCACAATAAACAATATCAGGCGGGTGGGACCGGTGGAAGCCCTTACGGGTCCGGTGGCCCGGGGAGATGTGCCCACCATTGCCGGGCACCTGCCGGCCCTGGACCGGGTGGGGAACCGGGAATCCCGGCTCTACCGCCTGCTGGGGCTGTACACCATCCAGGTGGCCAGGGAAAAGGGCAGCATTGATGCCGGGCAGGCCCGGCAACTGGAAGAGGTATTTATGGCTTCGGCCAATGGTGAAGATGTATCCAAATCCAAGGAGGTATCCTCATGAGCAACCAGCAGGTCACCACTGCGTATTTCCGGGAAGCAAAAAAGACCGGCCGGAAAATTACCATGCTCACGGCCTACGATTATCCCATGGCCAGGATGGTGGATGAAGCGGGGATTGATGCCATTTTAGTGGGAGATTCCCTGGGCAATGCCGTCTTAGGCTATGATTCCACTATTCCCGTGACCATGGACGATATGGTTCATCATATTAAAGCCGTTACCCGGGGGGTCAAACGGGCCATGGTTATCGGCGACATGCCTTTTATGTCCTACCACATTTCCCGGGAAGAGGCCCTGCGCAACGCCGGCCGCATCCTGCAGGAAGGAGGCGCCCAGGCGGTCAAGCTGGAGGGCGGCCGGGAGGTGGCCGATACCATCCGGGCTATGGTGTCCTGCGGCATTCCTGTGATGGGCCACCTGGGTTTGACGCCCCAATCCATTCACCAGATGGGCGGTTACAAAGTGCAGGGCAAGGACGAGGCCCAGGCGAAAAAACTTCTTGAGGACGCCCGGGCCATTCAGGAAGCAGGAGTTTTTGCCATTGTCCTGGAGTGTGTACCCGTCCCCCTGGCCAAACTGCTTACCGAAACCCTGGAGGTATGCACCATCGGCATAGGCGCGGGACCCCACTGCAACGGGCAGGTCCTGGTGACCCACGATCTGCTGGGGATGTTCCTGGGGAAGTCGCCAAAATTTGCCAAGCGTTATGCCAACCTCCACGAAGAGATTGCCCGGGCGCTCAAGGCCTACCGGGAGGAAGTGCAGAGCGGCGCCTTCCCCGGCCCGGAACATGGTTTTGACATGCCGGAGGAAGTGCTTAGCAAATTGTATTAACCGGAGGGGAGTATCCCTTGCTCATCTGCCGCACGATAAAAGAAATCCGGGATTTTGTACGCCAGGCCCGTTCCCGGGGCCTGACCGTGGGCTTTGTCCCCACCATGGGCTATTTCCACGAGGGTCATCTCACCCTCATGCGCCGGGCAAAAGAGGCCTGTGATGTGGTGGTGGTCAGCATTTTCGTCAACCCGTTGCAGTTCGGCCCGCGGGAGGATTACGACCGCTACCCCCGCGACCTGGACCGGGATGTGTCCCTGGCGCGGGAAGTGGGCGTGGATGCTATCTTCCATCCCTCCGTGGAGGAGATGTACCCGCCCGGTTTTACCACCCATGTCGATGTCGAAGGTCTTACTGAATGCCTCTGCGGGCTTTCCCGGCCCGGTCACTTCCGGGGGGTGGCCACGGTGGTGACCAAGCTGTTCAACATTGTGCGCCCCGACAGGGCCTTTTTCGGTCAGAAAGACGCCCAGCAAGCCCTGGTCATCCGGCGTATGGTTGAAGACCTGAACATGGATCTGGAAATAGTTACGGTGCCCACGGTGCGGGAGGAAGACGGCCTGGCCATGAGTTCCCGCAACGTGTACCTGAGCCCGGAGGAAAGGCGGGCCGCCACCGTGCTTTCCCGAAGTTTAGAGGCTGCCCGCCGGGCCTACGAGTCCGGGGAACGGGACGCGGGCCGGCTGGTGGAACTGGTGCGGGGCATGATTGCCGCCGAGCCCCGGGCCCTGGTCGACTACGTGGAAATCCGGTCAGTTCCCGATTTGAAGCCGGTGTCCAGGCTTGACGGGCCGGCCCTTTTGGCCCTGGCCGTACGCTTTGGCTCTACCCGGTTAATCGATAACCTTGTGCTCGGCAGCCCGGACGGGGTGCTGTAGATCTGAAGTTTTGTCCGGCCCGGCGCCCACCTGAAGAAGGACGCCGGGCCGGAAGCCGAACGCTTCAAGGGAAGGGGGTACGCTGGCATGTTTATTACGCTCTTCAAATCTAAAATTCACCGGGCTACTGTAACCGGGGCCAACCTGAACTACATGGGCAGCATCACCATTGACCGGGCGCTGCTGGAAGCGGCCGGCATTTTACCCCACGAAAAGGTGCAGGTTGTCAACAACAACAACGGGGTCCGGTTTGAAACCTACGTCATCAGCGGGCCCCGGGATTCCGGCGTCATCTGTCTTAACGGTGCCGCCGCCCGGCTGGTGCAGCCCGGGGACACGATCATTATCATTTCCTATGCTATGATGACCCCGGAGGAAGCGGCCGGTTTTTCGCCCACGGTGGTCATGGTGGACGGGCAGAACCGGGTGGTGGAGATCCGGCGGGAGGAGGTACCGGGAGAGGTGGGCTAGGCCGGACTCTCCTTTTTTTGCTAACCGTCCCGTACGAAGTAAATTGGCCAGAAGCCCTTTAGTGGTTTTAGGGTAATTTTCCCCGCAGTACGGCGATGTCATTCCTTGGAAATAGAATGAGACCTCACGCTCCTAAAACAACAAAAATAACAAAAAAAATCAAAACAAAGAAGGGTGTGAGGTCTCTTGTTAAATATTCACCATATCATCGGTGCAGTACTTCTGGTTGTATAAGGACGGTTTGAACTAACCAGCGCGAGGCCGTTGGCCGCAGCCATAGTAGGGCTTCGGCGTCGGATATTGGTGGACGGACCTTCATGACAGGGTCCACCAAGCGCTGGTAGCCGGGGTTTAGACGCGCTGTCGAACACTACCTATATGGTGGCAGGTAGCCCTTTTTAGTTGACTGTGGTAGGGGTTTGGGCGGAGAAGCGGCAAATACATCACCGGTTGGTGGCAATTACGGAAAAGCGTCGAACCTTGGGGTTATAACCCGCTGGGTATTATATTTTGCGGTCCCGGATGAGTGGGCGTCGCAGCAGGTTGCCTGCAGATTTAGCATCTAGCCGGAATTGGCTTGCGACGGAATTTCGTAAAAAATTGGGGATGACTAAGTATGTAAATTGCTTGAAATATGCCTGGCTGCGTGCTATAATATAAAGCTAGTGCAGAATAATTACCCTAAATTTATGTACCACAAAGGCCATAAACATGCTGAATCAGTGATAGTCTTTTAAATATTTAAAATGGTTTTGACATAAAGATTACCGAGTTGAACGTTTTCTTATAACTAAAGCTGAGGGAAGGGACTAATAGAAGATGTTTGTACCAGTAGTCTCAGAAAATACTAATCGTTCCCAGCGCATTGTGGCTCAGATTCGCTCGCTGGTTGCCGAAGGAAAACTAAAGCCCGGGGATCGCCTGCCTCCTGAACGAGAACTGGCTCAGTTGATGAATGTTAGCCGTACTTCGGTGCGGGAGGCTATTCAAATACTGGCCACCATGGGCATGGTGACCATTAAAAAGGGGCAGGGTATTTTTATTGCCCAAAACGATGTCACTTCGTTAATGAATACCTTGGGCGAATTGCTGGTGGTCAAAAAGGACGAAATCAAAGACTTGTTGGAAGTGCGCAAGATACTGGAAACACAGGCAGTCAGTCTGGCGGTGGAAAGGGCCAGCGATGAAGAGATCCTCGCCTTACGGGAAATAGTTGAGGATGCTCTGGCCCGCATTACCACCAATGAAGTTGATCCTGCTTATGCCCGGGAGCACGACGCCCGTTTTCACGGGGCTATTTTTAGCTTCACCCGGAACCATGTTTTAATTGCCATCGTCAGCAGCCTCTATCATGTCTACGACCGCATGCGCAGTCGTACTACAGCCATTCCCGGCCGGGCCATCCAATCCATCAAAGATCATCAGCGCATTATGGAGGCCATCAGTCGCCGGGACAAGGATACTGCGGTGAAAGCTATGCTGGAGCATATTCAAAGTGTGGAGCGGGTTCTGTAACTTTTAACAACCGAGGGGTATTTGTGCGCTATCGAGGTATGACCTCACTCCTCTGTGTATAAGGAAAAACATGCTTACCTCTTATCTAACCAGGGACGAGCGCAAAAAACCTGCGGCGTAAGTTGCCCTGATGAGTATGAAAAATGACGGAGGTCGATTTTAAATGCTTTTGAAAAAATACCCCGTGGATATATTGGCCCCATTTTGCCGGGAATTGATGAAAGCTGCTGGTGTGCCACCGGAGGATGCCGGGGTAGTCACCGATGTATTAATTGATGCCAGCCTTGAAGGTATTGATACCCATGGAATCAGCCGGTTACCAATTTATATTTCCAGGTTGAGAAATGGCCGAATCAATTCACGGCCTCAAATTAAAGTTGACCGTACTGGAGCGATGGCTGCAGTGGACGGGGATAACGGCCTGGGACAACTGGTGGCAGTGCGGTCCATGAAAATAGCCATCGAGTTAGCGGGACAATACGGCGTAGGGTTTGTGACCACCAAACACAGCAACCATTTCGGTGCCGCCTCCTACTACTGCAAAATGGCTACGCGGTGGCAAATGATAGGCATGGCGTTTACCAATTCTCCTCCGGGAATTCCTCCCTGGGGCGGGCGGAAACCTTATTTCGGCACAAACCCCATTGCCTTTGCCTTTCCTACGAACGAATACCCGGTGGTGGTGGATATGTCTTCTTCCACCGTGGCTCGGGGAAATATCATCCTGGCGGCCAGAGAAGGGCGAGAGATCCCGTTGGGTTGGGCTATTGATGCAGAAGGACGACCAACCACCGACCCGCAGAAAGCCCTGGGAGGGGCGGTGTTACCCGTAGGTGGTGCCAAAGGATATGCCCTGGCCCTGGCGGTGGAAGTGTTGTCCGGTATTCTTTCCGGTTCAGCTTACGGTCCCGGGGTAGGCTGGATTTACGACGATAGTTTGGAACCAGCAAATGTCGGTCATTGTTTCCTGGCCATAGACGTATCCCGCCTGATGTCGCTGGAAACGTTTCATAAGCGGATGGCTGATATGATCCAGGGAGTAAAGGCCGTACCTTTGGCCAAAGGGTTTGAACAGATTTTGATCCCTGGCGAAAGGCGGCGGGTCAAGGCCAAACAACGGGTAAGAGAAGGTATTCCGGTTGATGAAAACCTGCTACAGGAATTGAACCAGCTTGCTATGGAGTTGGGCGTCCGGACTCTGGAGAGCTGAAAGACAGGCTGGATTTCTTCGGCTTGCTGCCGTTGGCATGATTCCCTGCACCTTCCGAGTCCGGGATCCAGAGGGCTTTCATACTTAAGGACTTTCATCAGGTTACAGGTGGGCTTAGTGTTTGATCAATAAAATAAGCCCGCTTAAAAAGACCAGAATATTAATATAAATAATAAACTGCTTATCTGATATCTTTTTAATTAATTTACTTCCCGCCCAGCTACCTAAAAACAAAACCGGAACCAGGAATAAACTAATTTTGACCAGGGGCAAAGTGAGGATTCCCAGCCTGCTAAACATTACTATCTTTAAACAATCAGCAAAGAGTAGGAATCCCACCAAAGTGGCCACAAAAGTTTCTTTCTTTAAATTTTGTGTTATTAAATAAATGGTAAGGACAATACCTCCTGAGTGGGCTATTGCCGAAGCTGTTCCTGCTGCGATACTGATAATGCTACCCTGCCATGGACTGAATTTTATATTTGTAAAAAGTTTTTCTTTTTTTATACGTAAAATTTGAAGGGTTGAAAAAAGTATAGCAATAGTTCCTATTGTAATTTTTGTTTTTTCGGGAGAAGCTCCGGCCAGGTAATAGCTACCTAAAATAGTACCTAATAGGGCGCCAGGCAATATTATCAAGAGCTGCTTTTTATCCCACCTTTTCCAGTGGGTACCCAAAGTAGAAAAATCTGTTATAAGCATCATGGGTGCCATTAAAGCCACTGCAGTTTTGGGGTCCATGGTAAGAGACAGCAGGGGAGTTAAAAATACCCCTGCGCCAATGCCGAAGGCAGTTTTTAACAACCCTGCTACAAAGGCGGCTAGCATGGAAAAGATGTTTAGCATAGTATTTTCTCCTTTATTAATAGTTATGTAAAGTTGACGATTTTATAAATATGCCCCGAAAGTATCTGATACTTCCGGGGCTTATTCCGTATATATGGGGGTAGTGTGGAGGGGAATAATATTCTTTTTTAATTGTTTGCCGCTCGATAAAAGAGGACTTATGCGCTGCGGTATAGTTTGTTGATGACAAATTCCCTGTGACCCAGGACCTCGGCGGAAGTCAGACGGCCGTTGGCGGTGCGGATGATCATTTCCATCAACTTGTCGGCGGCCTGGTCGAGGGTCAGTTCGCGGCGGAGCACGCCGGATACATCCACGTCAATGTGCTCGGACATAGTGGAGACGGTAATGGGGTTGGCCGACAGTTTGATGACCGGGACGATAGGGTTACCCACGACGTTGCCCTGGCCGGTGGGGAAGAGGTGAATCACGGCGCCGCCGGCCGCCCACAGGGTAACGGCTTCCGCTGCCGCAGAGGAGGTGTCCATGAACCAGAGTTTGCCGGTCCGCGGAGGAATGTATTCGGCAGATTCAAGGACGCCGTCCACCATGCAATTGCCGATCTTCTGGATGTTGCCCAGCGCTTTTTCTTCAATGGTGGTCAAACCACCGATGATGTTGCCCTGAGTCGGCTGGGAGCCGAGGAGGTCGGCTTCTTCCTGCATAATGAGGGCCTGGTAGTCATTGAAAAGGGCCATGAATTTTTCCCTCAGTTCCGGGGTTCTCATCCTGGCGGCAACAATATGCTCGCCTCCGGTCAGTTCGGTGGTTTCACCAAAGCTGCAGGAGGCACCGGCCGCGGTCAGCCGCTCCACCACTTTACCTACAGTGGGATTGGCGGCCAGGCCGGAGGTGGTGTCCGACTCGCCGCACTTCACACTGACCACCAGGTCGGCGATTTCGCATTCTTCCCGCTGGAGTTCGCTGGCCCAGTGAACGAATTCCTTGGCTTTTCTGGAAGCCCGCTCGATGGTGTTGAAGTCACCGTATCTTTCAATCCCGAACATGGCCACGGGCTTGCCAGTCTTGGCGATTCCCTCGGCTACCCGGGTGGTCCAGTGAGAAGTCTCGATGCCGATGACGATGCAGGCGGCCACATTGGGGTTGCTGCCAATGCCAATTAACTGGCGGAAGAAAAGCTCCAGGTCGCGACCGAACTGAAGGCGGCCGAAATGGTGGGGGAGGGCGATAGTCCCCTTTACATTGTTGGCCACTGCTTCAGCGCAGGCATTGGATATATCATCGAGAGGCAAAATCACAACGTGGTTACGGACCCCCACTCTGCCGTTCTCCCTGCGGTATCCCATAAATTTTAGTGTCATCTTTACCACCTCGCAGTCTTCAGGTTATGGATGTGCACGTGTTCCCCTTTTTTGATGGCCTGGGTAGTTTTGCCGATGGATTCGCCATATTTGATTACAGTGTCGCCGGGGAGAAAATCGCACAGAGCAATCTTGTGGCCCAGGGGAATATCGTTGAGGGCCGTCACGGTGATTTCAGCGTTGGTGTCCATCACCCAGCCGGTGGCGGTCTCACCGGCTTTGATATCGGCTACCGCGACTCCTACGGTATCCTTCTCGTGGTGTACAAAAAATTTTACCGCCATGGTATCCTCCTCCCTTGACTGGTTAGTTAGCTAGGCCTAGCTCAAAACTTAAAAGATAAAAATAGGAAAATTTTGGCAATTCGTTATGCAAGGAATCGGCTGAAAAGTGGTATGTGGTATGACCTCTGCTGGGTAAATTATACTTTAGTTAACCACCGGATGTCAACTATTATTTTTTCCTATCCTATATTAAGAAGCCCATATAGAAGCCAACTGTAATAGAAGCCAATAAAAATTTTGACCATAGTTAAGATAGAGCTGTTCAGGAGGTACTACCTCAGACCGATATAATATTGTGGGCATTAAAATTTCTGGGAAGGGGAGAGTGTATGTTCAGGCTCAGGTTACGTGGCAAATTAATCGCGTCTTTCTTACTTTTCTCACTGTTACCTCTTATAGGGCTGGCGTTATTATTTTTTCGCTTTGCCAATGCCGATCTGATCCAGGCGTCTTTTCAGCAAAACCGTGTGATTGCCAAAGGAGTGGTCAGTGAGATCAATAGATTTTTAACCGACCGTGCTGAAATGCTCCAGGGTCTGGCCAGTACCTCCGATGTACAGGAAATGGATCCGGCTAAAGTTACTCCCCTGTTGGTTTCGTTACAGAAGAATATTTCCGGTGCTGCTTTGCTGGCCGTAATAGATACCAGGGGATACCAGATAGCCCGATCGGATGGACAGAAGCTACTTTACCTGGGAGACCGGGAATACTTTAAAGAAGGCATGGCCAGACGGGATTTAACCATAAGTGAGGTGGTCATTAACAAAACCACGGGCAAAAACAGTGTAATTATGATTGCACCCATTTTTACACAGGGAATATTAAAGGGCTTTGTTCAAATGACCCTGGACCTGGAATTTTTAGAGGACTTAATAAAGAAAAATAAAGCTGGTGTGGCCGGGTATTCTTTTATCGTGGACCGGCAGGGACGGGCCGTGGTTCATCCTCAAAAAGAAAAGGAGCAGGGGGAAGCCGGACTAATTGATTTGAAAGACGAACTTCCGGTAAAAGAAGTGTTGAGAGGAAAGTCGGGTCACCTTATTTATCAAACTAAAGGCGTAAAATATCTCAGTAATTTTGAGCCTGTACCTTTGGCCGGCTGGGGTGTGGTGGTGAATTTGCCTTTAACCGAGGCAACTGCCCTGGCTCGGGATTTTCTTAAGCAGGTTGGTATGGCAGTAGCCGTGACGGTCGCTGTGGCTGTGCTTATTGGCTTATCCCTGAGCAGCACATTAACCAGGCCTTTAAAAGAGTTGGGAAAATCAGCTGATCTCGTTTCCCAGGGTGATCTGACGGTAAAGATAGCATCCACGTCCCGCGATGAAGTGGGAGAAGTGGCCAGGGCTTTTAGAGAAATGGTTGACAGTTTAGCCGGAGCGGTTAAAGAAGTGTCCAATGCTTCCATTTCTCTGGTTCAGGCCGCCGATCAATTAAAAGGCAATGCAGAACAAATCAGTTCTGGAGCCAATGAAACTGCGGCTGCGATTTCTGAAGTGGCTTCTACGGTTAATAATGTGTCCAGCAATGCCCAGATGGTTGCGGAAATCTCGAGGGAGGCTGCTGAAGCATCCGGACAAGGCAGTGTGCTGTCACGCCGTATAGGTCAGGAGATTGAAGCCATTCATTCGGCCATCCGGGAAGTGGCCGATTCGATTATGAATTTAGATGCCAGGGCGGGCAATATATTCCATGTGGCAGATGTGATTGCTAATATTGCCGAAGAAACAAACCTTTTAGCACTTAATGCCGCCATTGAGGCTGCCCGGGCAGGGGAACACGGTCGTGGTTTTTCGGTGGTGGCCGAAGAAGTACGCAAGCTGGCTGAACAGTCGGCAGCATCGGCTAAAGAAATTAACCAACTGGTGGAGGGTATTCGTTCTGAAATCGGCCAGATGGTCAAGAATGCTAAAGAAAATATAAACCGGATAGAAGGCAGCACTCAAGTAGTTAGCCAGGCGGGGGAGTCTTTTGAAAAAATTTCCCAGCGCGTTGAGGAACTGAATAGATACCTCCAGGATGTAGTCGCTTCTATACAACAGGTATCCGCCAGCACCGAAAATATAGCGGCTGTGGCGGAAGAACAGAATGCCGCCATGGAAGAAATCCTGGGGGCCGCAAATAATTTGAAAAAACTGGCTGACCAGCTGCGGGCCATGGTGGGCAGGTTTGTGGTGTCCTAAAGTTTTCTACCATGTTTGTGTGTTTCTGGTGATCCGAGAACCTTATATTGGTGATTGTTACAAAGCCCCACCCGCCGTGCTGAAAGGTTATAACCCCCGGCACGGCGGGCAGATTTATTTGCGTGATTCCATTCCCAGTAACTCAAAAAGTCTCAATTAACCCAATTAAATTTAAAAATAAGTTTTATAATGTTTAGAAAACATCTTGCAAAGGACATCGAATTTTGGCATAATCTATACATCAGGGGTAAGAGGTATTACCAATATTGCGGAGGAGACCATGGAATTTTTAGGATATATGAGACCCGACGGTTCGGCAGGCATCCGCAATCATTTGTGCGTCGTTCCCCTGGGTTCTTTTGCGGGTTACGTCTGCCGTCAATTGTTAGGAATGGTACAAGGAATTACACTGGTCAGCGGATTGCCCGACCAGTTCAGTCCTGAGGGAGCACGGTCTTATCTTCGAACTACATTAATTGGTGCTGTTACCAACCCTAACATTGGGGGGGTAATTGTCTTAGCGGGAAATTTGTCCGATAATTCTGTTGTTGATAGTCTGGCTCACTCTGTTTCCCTTACCGGAAGGCCAGTCCGGGTGTTCAGGCTTCAAGATTATGGGGGCATTGGACAGGCTTCGGCTACAGCCCTCCAGGCAGTGGTGGAAATGAAACGCGATATGTCCACTGCGCGGCGAGAGCTTGTCCCGGTAAACAAGCTGTGTGTGGCTTTTGATTTTTCCGGCAGTATGGCAGTAGAAGAGGGAAAGCTGCTGCCTGTTTTCGACAGGTGTTCTGACCGTTTTGTGGAAGAGGGGGGCCGTACACTCTATTTTGGAGAGATGGAAGAATCCCTTCTGAAATTGCTGGCCCGGCGGGCGACCGGGTCCGGGGTGACTGATATTTTAATGGCTGGCAGGGGTAGGGATAACGTTTTTGCCAGGGACGAGCTTAACAATGAGGACCAGTGGGGGTCTGCCCCCATTGAGGGTACTGTAGTTCTTCCGCAGGCGCTACCTGAGAAGCCGGGAGTTTATGTAGCTGTTTCTGAGGCGTTCGCTCCTGAGAAAGTTGTTTCGGCAGGGATCCATCTTATTGTTTCAACCCCAGGAGGACAACCACTGGTTGATTCCTTTGTGCCCGTTTTGCGGGTGGCTACCGATACCTGGAATCTGAGGGATATTATCGATCTGGATCTTTCGGGTTTCTTGCGCGGCAAACTGAGTTCCGAGAACGCAGCGATTCTTTTGGTGAGCGAAATTCTGGCCACCTGCTCGGGGAAATTGACCGCAGGGGAAGTTTTTCTGCAGGCGATGGGCGCTGGTTAAAGGGGGGCTATAATAAGGAGTTGTTCAGAAAGGGGGGGTAATCCGGGAGAAGCGATTGATTGGGACGGGTCGTTTTAGTGTCAAAAACAGTTTCAAGGAGGCGAAGGTTAAAATGAAAAAGAGGCCCGTAGTGGCAATCCTCACGGTTATTTTGGTGATAGGTTTACTGTCTGCTGGTATTAGCGGATGCGGCAAAAAAGGTGGGGGAGAAAGTCAGCCTGGACAGGGAAGCCAGAAGGCCTACAGCTTTGCCACGGCTGGAACAGGTGGAACATATTATCCCATGGGTGGGGCCATAGCAAGCATTGTTAAAGAACAGGGTATTGATATTAGCGTGGAAACCAGCGGCGGTTCGGCAGAAAATTTGCGCCTGATTCAGTCCGGGCAAACCGATATGGCCTGGGCTAATGCTTCGGAAATATACTGGGCATGGAACGGTCAGGAATTCTTCAAAGATCAGAAAATCCAGGACTTCAGATTGGTCGCCTTTGCCTGGGGTGCTGCATTTCACTGGGCGGCCTTGAAGGAAAGTGGAATCAAGACAGTGGCTGACTTCGCGGGAAAAACTGTTTCTATTGGTCCCCAGGGTTCCGGATCAGCCATATTCGGTGAGACTTTCCTTAAGCACATGGGGCTATGGGACAAGGTCAAGGTAATGTACTATCCCCCGGAAGACATGGCTGACGGATTAAAGAACCGTACCCTTGATGTGATGGGGTATTTTTCCCGTGTTCCCTGGTCTGCCATTACAGATGTTTCGGCCCTGACACCGGTTAACCTGATTGATGCTCCTTCCGAAGGAGAGCAAAAAGGATTTGGACAAAAATACCCCTTCTACCTGATTCAAGAAGTGAAAAGTGGTACCTACAAGGGTCAGGAAAAGGATATAAAGTTTTATAACAACCCTGTCTACCTGGTGGTTCATAAGAATGTACCTGAGGAAGTTGTTTACAAGATGCTCCAGGCCATTTATTCCGACAGCGGTCAGGCAAAATTACGGCAAACGCACAAGGCCGGGGAGGACATGACGCTCCAAAATGCCCTGGTAGGAATGGACAAACTGGCAGTACCTCTCCATCCGGGAGCTGAGAAATTCTTTAAGGAAAAGGGCATGACTATTCCACCTAATATATCCAGCTCTTCTTAAATTGGTTTCTTCAATAGGGGTAGGTAGTTTTTAAGCAGGAGCGGGTTTTATGCCCGCTTCCCCTTCCCTAAATAAAGTAAGGAGGTAGCGATGCGTGTTTCTGACTCAGACAAGCAGCCCTGCACCACCGGAAGGTAAGGATATAGAAAAAATGGTGGAAGAATATGAAGGGGCTTCAGCCAGGCGGACTCTTAGTGGCCCCGTTGGCTTGTTTGTTGCTATTGTGGCCGGCCTGTTTTCCCTGTTTTATCTCTACCAGTCGAAATTTGGCATTATTTCTCCTGAAGCTAACCGCGGAATTTACGTCGGTATAACCGTTTTCCTGTGCCTGCTGCTTTACCCGGCGAGCAAAAAATCCCCACGTAACCGCATAACTATCCTTGATGCCGTGCTGGCGTTGCTGGCCGTGGTCGTAACCGTTTATTTCGTAATAAACTACGGTCAGATGGCCAACCGCATTGGTTTTGTAACCACTCCCGATTTAATCATGGGGCTAATAGCCATTGTTTTGTGCATTGAGGCCACTCGCCGGGTAACCGGTAACGTCCTGGCAGTAATTGCTGTTATATTTGTTATTTATGCCCTGTTCGGACCCTATTTCCCCGGCATACTGTCCCATAAAGGCTTTACCCTGCACCGTGTAGCAGGTTTCCTCTTTTCCTCCCTGTACGGGATTTTTGGTGGCGTATCAGCCATTTTTGCCAACTTTGTATTTATGTTTATGCTTTTCGGGACATTCCTGGAGTTTTCCGGGGCAGGGAAGTTTTTTATTGACTTTCCATACAGCCTGCTCGGCAGGGCCAGGGGCGGTCCGGCCAAAGTGGCCATTGTGGCTTCCGGTTTGATGGGCTCCATCAACGGCAGTGCTGCGGCCAATGTAGTGACCACCGGCACCTTCACCATACCTTTGATGAAAAGGGTGGGCTACAAGCCCCATATGGCTGGTGCCATTGAAGCGGTGGCTTCCACCGGGGGCATGCTGATGCCCCCTATCATGGGAGCCGGTGCTTTTATAATGTCCGAATTCACCGGTATTTCCTACTGGCATATTGCGCTGGTGAGTTTTGTTCCGGCCTTCCTATATTACATGTACCTTTACCTGATGGTTGATTATCAGGCCAGAAACCTGGGATTATCGGGCTTGCCCAAAAGTGAACTGCCCGATCCCAGGCACGAACTGAAGCAGGGGTGGTACTACCTGCTTCCGGTGGCAGTGGTCATTTACTTGTTGGTGAAGGGTTATTCGCCGGCGGCGACTGCCTTCTGGGGTATTGTCGGTAGTGTGGCGCTAAGCTGGGTGCGCAAGGATACCCGCATGGGGCTGAAAGAAATCGGTAACGCCCTGGTGAAGGGTACGGTTCAATCCCTGACCGTGGGGGCAACGGTCGGTACCATCGGCATCATTGTGGGGGTTGTCTACCTCACCGGACTGGCCCTGAAGTTCTCCAGCCTGCTGCTGGCCCTTTCCGGCGGGATATTACCTTTGGCTATTTTGCTGGTCGGTGTTGCCGCTTACGTTCTGGGTATGGGTATTACCGCCACCACCTCCTACGTTATTTTGGCTGTCCTTGCGGCGCCGGCTTTGCAGGAACTGGGTGTTGAAGTGTTGCCAGCCCATTTAATCGTATACTGGATGAGCTTGATTGGCAATATCAACCCGCCCGTATGTCTGGCTGCTTTTGCCGGGGCTGCCATTGCCCAGGCGGATCCCATGAAAACAGGCTGGACGGCGGTACGCTTTGGCCAGCCGTTGTATATCATTCCCTTCTTGTTTGCCTATACACCTATCTTGTTTAATGGTCCCACTCCGGAAGTCATCCGGGCTATTGCCGGCGCCTTTTTAGGGATTTACATGGTGGCCGGGTTTACACAGGGCTATCAGTTGCGCAAGCTTAGCTTAGTAGAAAGGATACTTGCCGGCATATCGGCGGTAATGCTGTGTTGGCCAGATATTTATACAGATATAATCGGCTTTGTGCTGATGATCATGTTGATATTGTGGCAAGTGATTACCATGCGGCGTCAGGGGTCAGCTTCTGCCGATTCTGCTAAATAAAATACAATAGTTTTTGAGGTTAATAATGATTAATGCGCTGTAATTCGCCACAGATTTAATGAGGAGTGAGAAAATGTCAGCGCAGGTCCAGGTTATCTTTGCCACTGCCGTATTCCTGCTAACTTACGCTGTCATTGTTTCGGAAAAAATTCATCGGGCAGTGGCTGCCCTGGTGGGGGCCGCACTTTTGGCCCTCACCGGGATCATGAACCTCGAAGAGGCTGTGCACGCCATTGACTTCAATACCATCGGCCTTTTGGTCGGCATGATGATTATCGTGGGCATTACCCGCCGCACGGGGGTTTTCGAATACCTGGCCGTCAAGGCAGCCCGCCGGGCAAAGGGAGAACCTCTGCGCATCTTGGCTGCCCTTTCCCTGGTTACGGCGGTGCTTTCGGCTTTCCTGGATAACGTGACCACGGTGCTTTTAATTGTGCCGGTTACCTTTGCCATTGCCGGCCAGCTGCAGATCAGCCCCATACCCTTCCTGATTGCCGAAATCATTGCTTCCAACATCGGCGGCACGGCCACTTTAATTGGCGATCCGCCCAACATCATGATCGGCAGCCAGACCCATCTGGGGTTCATGGATTTCGTCATCAACCTGACGCCGGTAGTGGTGGTAATCTATATCCTGACCATATTCTGCCTGCGCATTATCTACCGCCGCCAGCTGGTGTCCCGGCCTGAACTGCAAGAAAAAATCATGCGGATGAATGAAAAGGATGAAATCAAGGACCCGGTGCTGCTGAAAAAATGTCTGGTGGTGCTGTGTCTTACCATTGCCGGTTTTGTGCTGCACCAGTTCCTGCACCTGGAGTCGTCGGTTATTGCCCTGTCCGGTGCCAGCCTGCTTTTGCTCCTGACCCGGGAGGACCCTGAGCACGTCCTTCACGCGGTGGAATGGCCGGTAATCTTCTTCTTCGTGGGACTGTTCATCGTAGTGGGGGCTCTGGAGAAAGTAGGCGTCATCGAGGCTGTGGCCCGCTTTTCCCTGGAAATCACCCGGGGACAGCTGATGCCGGCGGCCATGCTCATCCTGTGGGTTTCCGCCCTGGCCTCGGCCTTTGTGGATAACATTCCTTTCGTAGCCACCATGATCCCGCTGATCCATGACATGGGGCGCCTGGGCCAGATGGGTAATCTGGATCTTTTGTGGTGGGCCCTGTCCCTGGGGGCTTGTCTGGGTGGAAACGGTACCGCAATTGGTGCCTCCGCAAACGTGGTGGTTATCGGCATGGCCGAAAAGAGGGGAGTTCTCATCACCTTCATAAGCTACCTGAAGGTGGCCTTCCCCCTGATGCTCATGTCCATAATTGTGTCCACAGTTTATCTATTGTTCTGGTATCACTATCACGGTTTGATATCCCTGGTGGGCACCCTGGTGGTCGGAGTGGTGCTGGGGGTTTTGAGTATTCCCCTGAACAAATTTCTCTTCTCCGAAAACAAGCTGTCCCAGGGTGGGTTGGTTAAGCATAAGCAAATTTAGAGCCCGTTGGCATGGAGATATAGTATCTTCTTGAGCATCCAGATACAGTGCAAAAACAGCGGATGAATCCCATTCCTGGTAAGACCTTACATATCATATCATTGTTCCCTCAGGGAAGAGGGAATATCAGCGATAAATTTTCAGTAGCTCGACCGCCCCAGAGGGCTCCGAGAAAATGATCTAAAGGGAGGTGGGAGCCCGAGGTAATATGGACAAGCTTAAAAATTCATTATTCATTAAATTTTGGGAGGTGGGCTAATTTATGACAACCGCATCTGTTAACGGGGAACTTTATTCCATCGTTGAGGACACGGCGAAAAGTCTCTATATTAAAGCCCTTAAAGACTTGCCCCCCGATGTGCGGCAGGCCCTTCAAAAGGCTTATGAGACAGAAACGGAAGATACTCCCAAGAAAGTCTTATCCACCATGTTAGAAGCCATTGCCATATCCGATGACAAGCAGCGTCTGCTCTGCCAGGATACAGGTATCCCCCTTTACTTTGTAAAGGTGGGCAGCCGTCTTAATATTGACATCCCGCGCCTGCAGGAGGCCATCGTTCGCGGTACCGAAAGGGCTACCGTAGAGCACCCACTGCGCTCCAGCGTCTGTCATCCAATTAAGAGAACCAACCACCAGACCAGTACTGGTTATCGCATTCCCTTAATCAATCTGGATTTCGTTAAAGATGACGATACCCTGGAGATCTTAATGGTGCCCAAGGGTTCCGGTTCCGAGAACATGAGTTTTCTCAAGATGCTGATCCCTGCCGAGGGCATCCGGGGAGTCAAGAAATTTATTATCGATAGTGTGCTGGAAGCAGGAGCCAACCCCTGTCCGCCGTTTGTGATAGGCGTGGGACTGGGAGGTACGGCCGACCTCTGCGTCAAGCTGGCCAAGCTGGCTGCCGTAACCCGTCCCTTAGGTTCACGGAATGACGACCCCGACATTGCGGCCCTGGAAGAAGAATTACTCGAAGCAGTTAATCAGTTAGGTATTGGGCCTATGGGTTTGGGAGGAAAAACCACGGCCCTGGCCTTAAACATTGAATACGCCTATACCCATATAACCCAGAATCCGGTGGCTGTCAATATCCAGTGCTGGCCGGCGAGAAGAGCCAGGGCGAAAATTGATGCCTATGGCCGGGTGGAATTCGGGTATTAAGAAGGAGGGATAACCATGGCCGAGTACAGACTGACCACGCCCTTGTCGGAAGAAGATGTCCGGAAGCTGAAGGTCGGCGATACAGTCTTTTTAGAAGGCACTATCTTCGGTATAAGGGACGCCAACCTCATACGCATGTTTGAGCACAATGTTCCGCCTCCGGTCGATCTTACCGGTGCTGCCTGTATTCATACCGCACCCAACGTGCGCAAGGTAAACGGCGGGTACGAAAAGGTTTGCATTGGGACTACCACCAGCTCCCGCATGGACCGGTTTACTCCCGGTCTAATGGGCCAGTATGGGGTGAGGGCAATCATCGGTAAGGCGGGAATGATGGAAGCCAGCATGGAGGCCATGAAAAAATACGGTGGTTGTTACCTGGCTATTGTAGGTGGCGCTGCTTCCTGGGAGACGGAAAAGATCCAGGCTATTGAAGGAGTTTGGTGGGAAGATTTAATGCCTGAGGCCATCTGGAAGTTCCGGGTTAGGGATTTCGGCCCTCTTATCGTAGCAATGGACTCGGAGGGTAACAATATGTACTACCAGGTAAAGGCCCGGGCACGGGACAAGCTTGCGGATATTTATAAGAGGCTTGGCGTTTGACCAACTTTGGCGCAGGGTGGGCGCCCCGGAGAAAGGGTGCCCACCTGCAATAAATGCCGTTACATTAGGTTTCCAAATAACAAGCAGGAGCGTGTGGAAGAATGTATACCTTTAAAAACAGAAGCCAGGTGTGGGATACCGTAGGCATGTGGGCCTGGTTGTTCCACCGGATTACCGGGCTGGCACTGGTTTTTTACATTATCTTGCACATAGTGCTGATGGGTACTTCCCTGCTGCGGGGACCGGAGACCTTTAATAGTGTGCTCGGTTTCCTGATGGGCAGTACATTGTTTTTAATACTGGATCTGCTGCTGGCTGCCGCAGTTCTTTATCATGGTTTAAATGGGATAAGAATTTTATTGTTTGACATTGGCATAGGATTTAACCGCCAGAAAGAGATTTTTTGGGTCCTGATGGCTGCAGGGCTGGTTATTTATCTATTCCTGTTATGGCGGGTATTGCCGGAAATCTTTTAGCCGTTAGGGAGCGTGATGAAATGTTGAGCGGATGGACATGGCTCTTTCAGCGCATAACCGCTTTCTTTTTAATTCTGGTGCTGGGGGTGCACTTCTGGATCTTGCATTATCAGAATCCCGGTGAAATCCTGGTCTATGCCGATGCAGCCCGGCGACTGCAGACGGCGTTGTTCTTAACGGTGGATTCCCTTCTTTTGGCCTTCGGATTATTTCATGCGCTAAATGGGTTGCACAACGTTCTGGAAGATTTTAACGTAAGATCCCGTTCGATAACCTTCGTGTTGCTGCTGGTGGGGGTAGGCCTGTTTATTATGGGCATATATTCCCTCTGGCAGTTCGTCTAATAGGGACGAAAGGGGATGCTGGAAATTGACTCTTAATGTTAAGGTGTTCCGATTCAATCCTGAGACAGATAAGGTGCCCAGGTTTGATACCTTTAAGATAGAAGAGTTTCCCAACATGGCCGTACTGGACGTGGTGATGAACATACAGAATTACCACGATCCCACTCTGGCCTACAGGTGTTCCTGCCGTATAGGTATGTGCGGTTCCTGCGCCATGTATATCAACGGCCGGCCCCGTTTGGCCTGCCGGACCCAGGTCAGTTCCCTGGGGACAAAGGATATCACCATTATGCCCCTTCCTAATTTACCCATTATCAGGGATTTGGCCGTAGATATGGAACCTTTCTTTGAAAAATATAAGAAAATAAAGCCCTACCTGATTCCCAAACAAGATCTAAAAGAGCCGGTAATTTGCAAGCCCGATTCCGGAGAAAGGGAATTAATCGATTACATGCTGGAATGTATTACCTGTGGGGCGTGCTATGGAGCTTGTACCATGGTGGCCACCGATCCCCATTACCTGGGACCTGCTGCCCTGACCAGAGCTTATTGCCTCATTGCCGATAAGCGCGACGCTGCAACTCGTGAGCGGCTGGTCATTGTGGAACAATCCGAAGGCGTCTGGCGGTGTCACACCCAGTTTAACTGTGCGGAAGTGTGTCCCAAGAAAATTGTCCCCACCCAGGCCATCCAGCAACTGAAGAAACGGTGTGTATTCAAGCGATTGGGGCTTTTCAGAGGATAAAGATCGGTGGTTTCAACAAAGGGGGTATGTATTTCTTATGGAAGAAATTAAAGCCGATATATTAATCCTGGGTAGTGGGGGTGCCGGATTGTTTGCCGCCCTCCATGCTTACGACAGCAACCCGCGGCTTAAGATTGTGCTGGCCACGAAGGGGCTGATCGGTAAATGCGGGTGCAGCCGCATGGTGCAGGGTGGCTACAACGTGGTACTGGACCCTAAAGATTCTGTGGAACTGCATTTTAAGGACACCATTAAGGGCGGTGCGTTTATCAACAACCAGGAACTGGCCTGGACTTTAGTAAATGACGCCCCAAAACGTATTCATGAAATGGAAACCAAAATTGGCTGCTTTTTCGACCGGCGGGAAGACGGGCGTATTCACCAAAAGCCCTTTGCCGGGCAATCCTTCGACCGGACGGTACACCGGGGCGACCTGACCGGCATAGAAATTATTGCTCGGGCGACGGATCAGGTTTTTGCGCGCGATATTACCGTACTCGAAGAAACACGAGGTCTTGAACTGTTAACCAACAGCAATGGGGACCGGGTGGTTGGGGCCCTGCTGATGAATATTCGCACGGGCCAGTTCATCGTGGTCAACGCTAAAGCGGTAATTGTGGCCACCGGCGGCAGTGCCTCCATGTATAAAATTTCTGCCCCCTCTTTTGACAAAACCGGTGACGGAATGGCCATGTGCTGGCGTGCCGGGGCGGAATTTGTGGATATGGAAATGTTACAGTTCCACCCCACCGGGCTGCTGGCAGGTAAGTCCAGGTTGAGCGGCAGCGTGCTGGAGGAAGGCCTGCGGGGGGCTGGCGGCCGTCTCTACAATGCCATCGGAGAGCGGTTCATGGAGCGCTATGACCCGGAGAGACTGGAGCGTTCCACCCGTGACCGGGTAGCCCGGGCCGGTTATATGGAAATAATGGCCGGGCGGGGAACTCCGGCCGGTGGTGTTCTGCTGGACATGTCCCACCTGGGCGCCGAGTTTGTGGAAAGCAAGTTTCCCGGCATGTGCGAGCGGGTAAGGGACATTGGCAAGGACCTGGCCAGGGAACCGGTAGAAGTTAGCCCTACGGCCCACTTCCAGATGGGTGGAGTTAGGATTGATGTCAATTGTTACAGTTCCTTGAAAGGGTTATTTGTGGCCGGGGAAGATGCCGGCGGGGTGCATGGAGCAAACCGCCTGGGCGGTAATGGCATTGCCGACTCGACGGTTTTCGGTGCTCGGGCGGGAGATGCGGCTGCCGAATTTGCCCAAAGCCAGAATTGGGTTCCCGTTGATCAGGTCCAGGTAAAGATGTTCACCAATAATGTGCTCAAATTTTTTGGACACGCGGACGGTCCCGATGTGTATCAATTGCGGGATGAGCTCAAAAACTTAATGTGGGAGAAAGTAGGCGTAGTGCGCACCGGGCAGAAGCTGGAGCAGGCACTGAAAAGATTGGCCGAAATGTCAGAAGAGGTGGAAAGGGCCAAGCTTCCCACCGGTTCTTTGCGGGGCTACAACCTGGCTTTAAACGAAATACTCAATTTGCGAAACCAGCTGGTGGTAGCCCAGTTGGTGGCGGCAAGCGCCCTATATAGAAAAGAAAGCCGCGGTTCCCATTACCGTGAAGATTTTCCCGAAACCGATAACCAGAACTGGTTATGCAACATCTTTATGCGCAAAAAAGGAGATGGATATTTCATAGAAACACGCCCGGTAAAGCTCACCCGTCTCCGTCCGGAAGATGTGGTAGCGAAGTAGGTTAAAGCATTCCGCTTATTTACCTGTGGACAGGTGGGGGGTGCATTCTGGATAAATGCACCCCCTTTAAATGCTTAATCTAATCCCATCAATTTAGTATTGAGTGGGTTGTTAATACTTTATACAACTCACATTATACAACTCGTTGACCGCCACGGGCAATTGACTGATGTCGCTAAACAAGGCCCAGCCAGTGCCAGTAGGTTTTTGCGAAAACAAGGGTGATCAGCATCAGGACTACGATCAATGGTGCGCCGGTGAGCAGCATTTCCCTGGCAGAAAAGGTCTCGGTGGAGTAAGCGATCATAGACATGGGAGTATTCACTGGCAGCAAGACGGAATATTGGATCGCATAATAGAACATAAGGGTGCAGCCCCACACCGTTACACCGTGGGACCGGGCAAAGCTTTCGGCAAATCCTATGGCCACCGGGACCAGGGCGGCCACCGCTGCCGCCCTGGCCGAAAAGACAAGCGACATCAGTGAAAAAAAGACCACCGATACGGCTACAATGGGGAGCAGGCTTAGTTTTTGCAGGTTGAGCAGGCTAATGGTGTTCTGGGCCATCCAGGAGGCAGCGCCGCTTTTTAACAGCCACTGTCCCAGGGAGATGGCGGCGCCGAAAAGAAACAGGATACCCCAGTTGATGTTCTTGACCAGCCGGTCCCAGGTGGTAATGTTGTTAAAGGGCAGGAACAGGGTCATCACTGCCAAAACCGAAACCGTACTGCTGTCTATGTTGTGTAGCTTGTGTTCGCTGGCCCAGAGCGCAGTGGTGGCCAGCATAATGGCCGCCAGTTTCAGTTCCCGGGCCGACACGGGGCCCATGGCCGCCAGTTTTTGCCTGATTAGTGCGATTTCGCCGGGCAGTTTTTTGGTGGGGAACCTTGAACAAATCAGGATATACAATACCAGGCCGGCGACGATGGAAAAGGGCATTCCGTAAATGGTCCAGGACAACCACTTGACCGGGTATCCAGCTTCCGCCAGGTAGTTCGCAGTTTGTATGGTGGGCGCCCCCGATGTCTGTATGCCCAGGCCGGCAATGCCCGTGCCGAATGCCACGATGAGCATGACCGCCTTGGCGAAGTTGTCGCTTTTGTCTATCCTGTATATCTCCATGATGCTTAGCCCGACGGTGCACATTAAAGCCGCGTTGGCCGCCTGGGCCGGAATAAAGATGCTTGTCAGGTAGGACATCAGCAGCATTCCCAGCAGGATGTTTTTCGGCTTGGGGCCGGCGGCCAGCAGAATCCAGTAGGCGATGCGCTCGCCCAGGCCGCTCTCCTTAACCGCCGAAGCCAGGATGAGAGCCGCGGTTACCAATATCCAGGCCTCCGAACCAAACCCGCTCAAAGACATGGCCAGTGCTTCCCTGGTACCGATGGGTTTTCCGTTGCCTGCCGGGTCGGGACAGTCCGCCAGGGCCAGGGTGAATATCCCTATCAGGTAAAAGGCGCTGGTGGAGTAATCCACCGATTCGGTTACCCAGATAATTAGCATGCTTGCCAGCACGGCGGTCAGCCTAGCCCCCAGCGGGCTTATGGTGTCCGGAAACTGCACGTTGATAAGAATAAGGAACGCCAGCGACGATACGTAAATTCCAACGTATCTCCTGTCGAAAAGCCTTATTAACGGACCAGGCAATTTTAAAGTTAAATAGACCATGATCATCCTCCTTTAGTTAATATTAACATATACAGTATATAGTGGCAATAATTGAACAGGAAGCCGGTTATCTTTTGCTGAACAACGCTCAGTATGCCAGCCACGTAGCATGTTTCCCGGAGTCGCCCCGACGGGACTTTTACTTAACCACGTGCGGGGTGGCCGTCAAGGCCGCCTGGATAATTAAGAAAAGATTATCGCCCAACATGGCAGAAAAGTGCTATGGTAAATATTGTTATTTCGGGTTGCCGTTTGCTTATAAATCGGGGGGGTTTAAAAAATCCTACAGTATCTTGATTTTATCCCCGAATGACCTGGCTCTTGACAATTCTCAACGCCTGTGGTTAGAATTATCTCATGATTGTAGACACTTTCGGTTGCTTTTTGCGGTTATTTTTCCGTGGGCGCCATGGTAGGATGTGGTTTTTGCTCTGAATAGTCATGGTTGAAATGGTTAAGGAGTGAAACTATGTCTAATGAAGATAAAATTCGTTACTTATCTGAAGAAATTAAACGATTGAAAAAAGAACGACGGGCTGTAATTTTAAGCCACGTCTATCAGCGCCCGGAGGTACAGGAAATTGCCGATTTTGTGGGGGATTCCCTGGGACTGTCCCAGCAGGCCGCCAAAACCGACGCGGAAGTCATTGTTTTTTGCGGCGTCCACTTCATGGCCGAAAGTGCGGCCATTTTGTCGCCCGACAAAATTGTGCTCCTGCCCGAGATCAAAGCCGGCTGTCCCATGGCCGATATGGTGACCGTGGAAGCCCTGAGGGAGAGGAAAAAAGAAATCCCCGGGGCCACAGTGGTCTGTTACGTGAATACCTCGGCTGCCGTTAAGGCCGAAAGCGATGTGTGCTGCACAAGTGCCAATGCGGTGAAGATCGTTTCCTCACTGCCGGAGGACCGGCCGGTACTTTTCATCCCCGACGAGAACCTGGGGCAATACGTGGCCAGGCAGACGGGGCGGAAAATTCACCTCTGGGAAGGTTATTGTAACACCCACGACAAGCTGTTTGCTGAAGATGTGCTGGCCGCCAGGGAAGCCCACCCCAACGCCCTGGTACTGGTTCACCCGGAATGCCGCCCGGAAGTGATTGACCTGGCTGATGCCGTGGCCAGCACCACGGGTATGATCCGCTTTGCCCGGGAAAGTGACGCCAGGGAATTTATTGTTTGTACGGAAGCTGGTATTTTACACCAGTTCCGCAAACAATGCCCGGACAAGGAGTTTTACCTGGCTTCCGATAAGTTAATTTGTCCAAACATGAAGGCCACCACCCTGGAGAAGGTGCACCGGGCACTGGTTACCCTGGAGCCGCGGGTGACGGTACCGCCGGAGATCCGGGAAAGAGCACTGCGTTCCCTGGAACGGATGCTGGCGGTGACCTGATTCCACAGGAGGGATCTACAATTGACCGGCAGATATCTGGTCAACTTCGATACCCGGCAGCTGCCCCAGGAAAATTGGGACTATGTAATCCTGGGCAGTGGCATAGCCGGGTTGTATACTGCGTACGCAGCCAGCCGTCTTAACCGGCGGGTGGTGGTGCTGACCAAGTACACCATGGAGGATAGCAACACCGATAAGGCCCAGGGAGGTATTGCCGCCGCCCTGGGTCATTCCGATTCTCCGGCCCTGCATCTAAAGGATACCCTGGCCGCCGGGGCGGGGCTTTGTGATCCCGAGGCGGTGAGTGTGCTGGTCAATGAGGGCCCCGACAGGGTGCGGGAATTGATTGACATGGGGGCACAGTTCGACCGGGAAAACGGTCAACTGGCCCTTACCCGGGAAGGGGCCCACAGCCGGAGGCGCATTCTCCATGCCGCCGGGGATGCCACCGGGGCGGAAATCCAGCGGGTGCTTTCCGGGCAGGCACGCCTGGCTCCAAACATTGATGTGCGGGAAAACCATTTTGCGGTGGACCTTCTGGTACAGGATAACATCTGTTACGGCGTGCTCGCCCTGGACGGTTCCTCGGGGGAGCTCAAGGTCTTCTGGGGCAGGGCGGTAGTGCTGGCCACCGGCGGGCTGGGCCAGCTTTTTGAACACAGTACCAATCCCGCGGTGGCCACGGGGGACGGTATTGCCATGGCCTGGCGGGCCGGCGCGGAAGTTATGGATATGGAGTTCATTCAATTCCACCCCACCGTCTTGAGCCTTCCCGGAGCACCTCCCTTTCTCATTTCCGAAGCCGTGCGGGGCGAGGGAGCTTACCTGCGGAATCGTTACGGGGAACGGTTTATGCCCCGTTATCACGAACTGGCGGAGCTGGCCCCCCGGGACGTGGTGGTGCGGGCCATGCTCAAGGAGATGGGCAGTACCGCATCAGACAGGGTTTTCCTCGATCTTTCCCACCTGGACCCGGCCATGGTCCAGCAGCGCTTCCCCACCATCAGCCGCACCTGCGCCTCTTACGGGCTGGACGTCACCAAAGACCCCATTCCCGTGGCTCCGGCGGCCCACTACATGATGGGGGGAGTAAAAACCAACCTTTATGGGGAAACCAGTATTGAAGGGCTTTACGCCTGCGGCGAGGTAGCCTGCCAGGGAGTACACGGCGCCAACCGCCTGGCCAGCAATTCCCTGCTGGACGGTCTGGTTTTCGGAGGCCGTATTGTGGAGCGGGTAAACAGCCTGCCCCCGCGACGCCATGGGCATCCGGAATTCTGCTACCGGGAGCTGGCTGATGCCCCTGAAGTGGATGCAGCTCGTTTGCGTCAGGAAATACAAAGTGTGATGGGGAAATATGTGGGGCCCGTCCGTACGGCGGAAGGGCTGGAAAAGGCCCTGGCTTTCTTTGAGGATTGGTCTTATCTGGCCGGATACCAGGCCCGGAGCATAGAGGAAATGGAAGTGTGGAATATGCTCGCGGTCGGGCAGCTGGTTGCCCAGGCAGCGCTGATCCGTACGGAAAGCCGGGGAGGCCATTATCGTTTGGATTACCCCCAACCCCGGGACTTGTGGCTGAAGCATGTTATCCTGCGCCGCTAAGAGGTTTGGTTCATGCTTTGACCAGGCAATTGAGTTGCAGTCCCTTATTACATCCTTAAATTATAGGGGGATGAGACATGCAGAACATCGTTCTAGAAGATCTGATCGACCGGGTGCTCAAGGAGGATATAGGCACCGGCGATGTGACCACCAGCAGCATCGTACCACCGGATTACACCACCATCGGGTTTATTCATGCCAAAGAACCGGGAGTGGTGGCCGGCCTGCCCGTGGCCGGGGCCGTTTTCCGCCGGCTTTCACCGGACATCTCCTTTCAAATTCGGGTGCGGGAGGGGGAAAGGGTCCAGGCAGGACAGCTCCTGGCCCGGGTGGAGGGGGAGGCCCGGGCCATTTTGAGCGGTGAGCGGGTGGCCCTGAACCTTCTGCAGCGCATGTCGGGCATTGCCACCTATACCGCCCGGCTGGTGGAGCTCATCCGGGATTTCAAGGCCAAGATAGTGGACACGCGTAAGACTACCCCCGGTCTGCGTATCCTGGAAAAATACGCCGTGCGGGTGGGGGGAGCCCTGAACCACCGCTTTGGCCTGTATGACGCCGTTTTGATCAAGGATAACCACATCAAGGTGGCCGGGAGTATCACCCGGGCGGTGGAGCTGGCCAGGGCCAACATACCCCATACCATGAAGGTGGAGGTTGAGGTTGAAGATTTGACCGGGGTAGAAGAGGCCCTTGCCGCCGGGGCCGACATCATCATGCTGGATAACATGGATATTCCCACCATGACCCGGGCGGTGGAGCTCGCAGCCGGCCGGGCTTACCTGGAGGCATCGGGAAGGATTAACGAGCAGAACATTGTGGAGGTTGCCCGCACGGGAGTGGATTTCATTTCCCTGGGTGCGCTTACCCATTCCGCCCGCTCGCTGGACATCAGCCTGGATGTAGGAGAAATGAAGCCCCTGTAGAATAACTGCAAAAATGAAAAGGGCGGCGCCCGCCCGTTGCACCGGGCAGACAGGGGACGACCGCCGCCCGGATAGTTTGGTGACCCTTTCAGAAAACGGTAAAAGGCGGGGAGGTGGGGGCTGTGTACGATGCCTTAAAACCAATAAAGCCCAGGAAAATTTACGAGGAAATAATTGATCAGGTGAAGCAATTAATTGCCGAAGGGGTATTAAATCCCGGGGATAAGCTGATCTCGGAGAAGGAGCTGGCCGAAAAACTCCAGGTGGGCCGTTCGGCGGTACGGGAAGCCTTCCGTGCCCTGGAAGCCATGGGAATACTGGAAATACGGCCGGGTGAGGGCACCTTTGTGCGGCGGGTGGAACCCCAGGCTCTGATCAACGTTCTCTCGCTGGTATTAATAATGGACCGGGACACCACGGAAGAACTGATGGAATTGCGCAAGATACTGGAGGTAGAGTCGGCGGGCCTGGCCGCTTTGAGGCATACCCCGGAGGAACTGGCCCTTATGGAGGAGGCCCTGGCCCAGATGGAGGCCGATATTAAAGCCGGGGACCTGGGGGAAAAGGCCGACTGGAAATTCCACTATGCCATAGCGGAAGCCACCCACAATTCCCTGCTGGTAGAACTGATGAACACCATTGCCGGCACCATGCAGAGAGTGCTGCGTACGGCCCGCATGCAGCTTTATATGACGCCCGGTACGCCCCAGCGCTTGTTAAACGAGCATAAAGCCATTTTCCTGGCCATTAAAGAAGGCCGGGATCAGGACGCCCGCCGGGCCATGTTCGACCACCTGGACAAGGTGGAAAAAGGCCTGCGCATTTAAGTACGGTGCCAGGCACTTAACTTATTAACTTATCGAGCTCCCCGGCCCCGCCTCATGTCCTGTGGAAACTGGCCGGCGGGTTAAGGAACCTGAGCCGGGACGAATTCAGGCAGTTTGCCGCCTGGCTGGGTGCCCGGCGATTTTTTACGGCACCACCATAGCCGGCGCAGCCGCCCTGTTGGGTCTGCCGCGCTTCTGCCCCTGCAGCACTTGAGCGTGGTGAAGGCAGGAGAGATGCTTGTGGCCGGATCAGAAAAGCTGCACCCGGCGGAGCGTCCGCGTCGAGAAGAGCGGCCGGTCGAGAGGCCGACGCGCTTACCTAAGTACCATAAACCGCGAACCGCCGAATTCGGAATGCTACTCCTGCGGGGCAGGTTTAGTATTGCAATTGTCTCTGCGGTATGGTAGAGTGGTGTTAGTGGATAGTTAGATGTTTTTCTAAATATCTAAATATAAATAGCCGTTTGCGCGGCTGGCAGGTGGACAATGATGTTAAGTTTGGTTTTCAAAGCCCTGGCGGACGAAACGCGACGGGAAATCCTGCGGCTCCTGCGGGAAGGCGACCGCACGGCGGGGGAAATCGCCGGACGGTTCGACCTGACCAAGCCGACCATCTCCCACCACCTGGGCGTGCTCAAGCAGGCCAACCTGGTGCAGGACTACCGGAAGGGCCAGCACATTTACTACTCCCTGAACACGACCGTTTTCCAGGAGACGGCGGCCTGGTTTCTGGCGGTTATGGAGGGGAGGGGGCGAAAGGAGGCGGGTAAGGCGGTCGGGAAGCGGAAAGCCGGTAGGGATGAACGGGAGGGTGGTAAAGCGTGCGGAAAGAGAATAAAAGCGAAGGTTATTCCCTCAACTGGAAGACCTTAAAGCCGGACTGGCCGCTGTGGGTAATCCTGGCGGGGCTCATTATTGCGGGATTTTTCCTTTACCCTATGCTTCCAGAGCAGGTGCCCGTTCACTGGAACATCCGGGGCGAGGTGGACCGCTACGGCTCGCGGGCCTATGGGGCCTTCTTCGCACCGCTTTTGACTTGCGGCCTTTACGCGCTGATGCTGGTGATGCCCTTGGTCGACCCGTGGCGCGAGAATTACGCCCGTTTTGATGGTGTTTACCGGTTGCTGCGCTGGAGCCTGGTGCTCTTTATGGCCGGCATTTACGCTGCGGCTACGGCGGCAGCCCTCGGGTACGGCTTGGATATAGGCCTGTTGGTTAAAGGCGGCGTTGCTCTCCTCTTTGTCGTCGTTGGCAATGTTATGGGACAGGTACAACCCAATTTCTTTGTCGGCATCCGGACACCCTGGACCCTGGCCAGCACGGAGGTCTGGCGGCGCACCCACCGCCTCGCGGCCAAAGTGTGGGTGCTGGGCGGTCTGATCTGTCTCGTTCTGGCACCGGTGCGTTCGCCCGCAGGCGCGTACGTGTTTTTCGCGTGCGTGGCCGTGATGGGGCTGGCGCCGGTGATCTACTCGTACGCTATTTTCAGGCGGCTGAGGAACTAGTCTCTCTTGCCGGGAAGGATGAGTGGCCGGCGGCGAATAGGGCGGGCGGTGGTGGATTGCTGGTCTAAAGTTCCAATAACTTCTCTTTGTCCCTTATGAGCCCAACTGTCTCGTGTGCGTTACTGGTCATATCGATAATGCGGGCATACAGTAGTTCGTCTTTTAGCTCAGAGTATGGCTTGTGGTAAGTCAGGGATACATCTCGACTTGTGAACAGGGCTTGCCAGATAAGACCACCTAGTAATACCAGGACCAAAACTGCTATCCTAGCAAACAGGCGTTTCTTAGAAATGGCAATCACCCTCCCTTCACTACATTTAATCCACCAGGGGAAAGCAGGTTTACCGGGATGGCAGGGATGGGGGTCAAGGAGTGGTCCAGCAGTGGTGCCAGGCACTTAACTTATTAACTTATCGAGCCCCCGGTCCCGCACCGGCGAGGTTTTTTCTTCTCACTGCTGGTACACGTTTCAGTATCCGGTTCAGTTCCGCCTCAATAAAGGTTTGGAGAATTCACGGGACAATCAAAACGGTAGTGTTAGGGCTTTTGGCTACAAGCCTCAGGGTGTTTGTTGTCCTAAAATTGACCTGGCCCTGGTGGTTGCTGGTTTTTCCAGGGTTGCTGGTGGTTTTGTACGGGGTGCTGGAAATCGGTGTACTTCCCAATCTTCGCTGGCGAAGGTGGCGGTACCAGATCAGTGATAGGTCGTATTAACGGCGGTTTCCGTTAAGGGTGTCGAACTGCTCAGGCAGTCTCTGCTGGTTGATCGGGAGCCGGCAGGCAGCAATCCGGCTACGGCTTCCGCAAGCGTTAATATTGAATTGGCTTCGGGGGCTGGTTTTGGCCTGGCCCATGTGAATAAAATTGACGGGGAAAAGCTGCTGAACTGGGTAGGGCCGAAGGGGGGTATCAGCAGGTCAGACTTGCCTTACTTAACCTTTTGCCATGTTGTAAAACGCCTTTAATTTCTATACTATTGAAAGCGGAGGGGCGTTCATGAAAAAAATTACGTTGATTACCTTGATGTTGTTTTCCACTGCCTCGTTAACGCTGGGGGGCCTGTACGGCTACGTTGAATGGTACGGGCGAAAAACCCAGCCGCAAAAAGCCGATGTTATCATCGTGCTGGGCGCCGCCGTGTGGCCGAACGGCCCCAGTCCTGCTTTATTCGAACGAATCACCCTGGCAGAAAGGCTTTACCGTCAAGGGTACGCCCGGGCTATCATCACTACCGGCGGAGTGGGCCATTTAAACCCTACCCCCGAGGGGACCGCGGCCAAGCAAACTATTATAGCGCTAGGTATACCTGCTGATATTGTTTATGCGGAGGTTTGCTCCCGGAACACGCGGGAAAACCTGATGGGTGCCCTTAAAATCATGCGGGAACATGGCTGGAACAGTGCCATTATTGTTACCCACGATTTTCACTTGCTCCGGGCCATGAAGGAAGCCCATCGGCTGGGAATTAAAGCTTACGGTGCCGGGGTTCATGAAACTGCCATGTTCAGACCGCCTATGGTATTTCGCGAGGCAATGGCCAACCTGGTTGCAACTTTCAAGTGAACCGGCCGAGTTGAGGATGAAAAAAGGTACTGGAAGGCGAAAATTCCAGGATAAGGAGGCTATGGCGGAAGAAACGTGCCCGGTTGTTCAAAAAGTCGCGGGTAAGACGGTAGTGTTCGGTGTCCTCGTATTCCACAGACCTCTCAAGGTTCAAGCCGGGTAACACCTTCCAGTTTATATACGAATAAATCTCGCTCTGCTTGCGGGCAAGCATCTGCGCGGCGATAACAGCATCGGTCCAATCGAGGTTCTTTTCTACGTAAAGTTGGAGGGCCTTTTGAGCCGTTTTCTTGCTCGAAAAGCGTAAGCTACGCAGGTTGAGAATGGGGATGAGCAGCTCACGGATCTGTTTCTTAGGTTGTTTATAAAATTTTTCCAGGGTCCAGATAATATCTGCCAGGACTAGGTCGGGCAACCAGACTTCTTCGGTACCGGCTTCAATCCGCTTCAATAGCTCAGCGCAACGGTTTGCCTGCTCCGGAACATCATTAGTCAGAAAGCGGAGGATAACGTTAGCGTCGAGTGCGCGCACTTTTCTCACGGCTGCGTTCCTCCATTGCTTTATGGCGGGCGGCTTTGAAATCCTGCGGCGCTGAAACTTTAACGGCGCCTTTGAGTGTCTCGATTCCCCCTTCGGCGGGGAGAATCCGGGCGGCATCCTTCTCGACCACGAACCGGACGTGCGCCCCGGGACGGAGGTTCAAAAGTTTCCTGACCTCGGCAGGCAAAGTAATCTGGCCTTTTTTTGAAATCTTAGCGAACACTAAACTTTACCTCCATGAGACAAAAGGTTTACTTTTTGTGTATTGTAAAGCAAAACCTCTAACTTATAAAGCATCTTCTAAATGAAGATCTGCCACTAGAACCACCCCATATCCCGCCAGCGGTGGCCGAAAAACCGACCACATTTGCCATTAACACCCTCAAGAGGCCTGCGGGTAAAAATCTCCCTTTTGGGGGATAGGCCCGCGAAAGCTGCCAGGTTATGCTGTGTCTTTACAGCCATCCGTCTACCTGCCGGTCGCCATTTTTACCGGTCATGGAGATCGCCCCTGGTCCACGTGGCGTTTCCCTTCGTCGCCAGGTCAAACTCGTCCAGCATGGCCAGGTGGTACTCCTTTGCCCTGCGGTACTCGTCTTCCCTGCGCGTGAGTTCCTCGAGCAGGTAGGTGAGAAGACCGGAGAGCGGGGTCCCCCGCTTAATAGCGATATGTTTTGCCCGGCGCAGCACTTCCTTAGGTAGCGAAAGGGTAACATTCTGGTACTCCACATCCTCCACCACTACGTAACTAAGTGTATCACTTAGTTACGTGGTAAATCAAGTCGCCCGGCATAATTTCCCAGATCAGAGGGGTAGATGAAAAATCCCTGTTGCGGGTATTCCGTTCAGCATTGAAGGAAGTGCAGAGCTGTTACCTTTGTCATGACAACGGTGTGCTTATCCTTTTTGGCAAAATCCAGGGCCACTGGTACCACTTTTTCGATATCAACGGGAAAGCAGGTTTACCGGGATGGCAGGGAGGGGGGTCAAGGGGTTGCGGACGGCCTGCAGGCCGGGGGATTAAAGAAAATTTAACCGGAAATTTGCTTTTCTTTTTTGGAAAAGTAATAATACCTTAAACTTGCTGCAATAAGCTTGTATTAAAAAGTTCGGGTGAGTGGCCGTGATCTCCGGGATAATCAAGGGTTGGGAAGCCGCCTCCAGGTTCTTTTCTTTTCCCGGCGTTAAAAGAAGGACCATATTCCGGAACCACAGCCTGAAGGACCCCGGCCTGGCCGGAAAGGTTCGGGAAAACCTCCAGAAGTCAAGGCCGGTGGTGCTCCTTTATTTTGACCTGGTGAAATTCCACGAGGTGGAGCAGGTGAGCGGCTTTCAGGCTGCCTCGAAAATCCTGGCCATGTTTAAAAAAAGCCTGGAAAGAGAAATACCTGAAATTTTCCCCGGTATCGAAATCCTTGCCGTGGAAAATCTCTGGGGTGACGACTTTGTCGTCCTGATGGCGATGGAAGGCTGGCCGGAGCACGGTGAGCTGCAGAAAATAGCCGTCACTTCCCGCATCGGCATCAGGGAAAGGATAAAGCAGGAGTATTTGAAAATTACCGGTGGGGAACCGGACATCCACGTGGGGTACGCCGTCCTCAGTTTTAAGGCGGAAAACGTGGAGAGCCAGCTTTATACGGCGCTGCGCGAGGCCCAGGGGATGGCCAGGGGTTCCATCAGCCTGGAGACGGCCATGCTCTTATCCGAGTTCAGGGAAATTCTCGATCAGGCCCGGTTTGAGATCGTCTACCAGCCCATAGTTTCCCTGCGTTCCGGCGGTATCCTGGGCTGGGAGGCCCTGACCAGGGGGCCCCGGGAGAGCTATTTCCGCAGCCCCGATATTATTTTTTCATTTGCTGAGAAAGCCGGGCTGCTCTATCCCCTGGAAAGGGTCTGCCGCCGGCTGGCCCTGGAAAACCTCGGGGACCTGGGGCCGGACCAGAAGCTCTTCCTGAACATCCACCCCCGCACCATCAGCGACCCCCATTTCGTCAGGGGAGAGACCATGAGGCTGATCGGGGAGATGGGCCTCAAACCTTCCAGCATCGTGTTTGAAATTACCGAGCGGCACTGCATCAAGGACTTTCCCAATTTTAACAAAACCCTGGAACATTACCGCAGCCAGGGCTATATGGTGGCCGTGGACGATGCCGGCTCCGGATTTTCCTGCCTGCAGTCCATTGCGGAAATCAGGCCCGACTTCATTAAAATAGACATGTCCCTGGTCAGGGACATCAACCTTAACTCTACCAAGAGGGCCCTGCTGGAAACATTTATAACCTTTGCCGAAAAAATCGGCTGTGCCATTATTGCCGAGGGCATAGAAACCGGGGAAGAACTGACCACCCTTGCCAGTATCGGCGCCCACTACGGCCAGGGCTACTTCCTGGGGAGGCCGGTATTCCCGAAAGCCTACCTGGATGAGACTGTGGAGGTTAAAGTGCTCCGGCTGGCTTCCGGCCGGCGCAACAGGGCCTGGAAGCATGCCTTCCCGGTAGGAGAAATCACGGAAAACGCCGTAAGTGTCCGCAAAGACTGTCTGGTTCGCGAAGTTAAAAAAATACTGGAAGAAAATGACCTGCTTGATGGAGTGGTGGTGGTAGAAGAGGGAAAACCCGTGGGGTTGGTGATGCGCTACCGCCTGGACCGCTACCTGGGGATACAGTACGGGGTACCCCTGTATTTCGAGCGCCCGATAACATCGCTGATGGACACTTCCCCCCTGGTGGTGGAGGAAGACACTCCCATTGAAATAGTCTCCCAGGTTGCCATGAACCGGAACAGGCTCAAGCTCTACGACTATATCTTTGTTACAAGAAATCAGATGTTAAAAGGGGTTGTATCGGTCCAGACTTTACTTGATACCATGACCAGAATCCGGCTGGAAATGGCCAGGGGCGCCAACCCGCTGACCGGATTGCCGGGGAATATAGCCATCGAGCAGGAACTGTCCAGGCGGGCCAGGGAAAATGAGGACTGCGCGGTGATCTACCTGGACCTGGACCATTTCAAGTCTTATAACGACAGGTACGGCTTTGAAAGCGGTGACCGGGTGATTTTGTTTACCGCCGCTCTCCTGAGCAGTGTCGTAAAAAAGTTCGGCGCCAGAAATGATTTCATCGGCCACATCGGGGGCGATGACTTTATCATCATAACCGTTCCGGAAAAGGCAGAGATTTTATGCGCAAAAATTGCGCGGTATTTCGACCGGCTGATCCGCCGCTTTTACGACCCGGAGGACCGTGCGGCGGGAGGAATACGCGGCTGCGACCGGAGCGGCGGGGAGACTTTTTTCCCTTTAATTTCTATATCCATGGCCATTGTTGAATGCACTGGCCGCGATTGCCTGTACGACCAGAAAAAATTTTCGGAAAAGGCGGCTCAGCTCAAACGCTACGCCAAGTCCCTGCCGGGTAGCGTTTACGTAAAAGACCGCAGGTCCAGGGTTGATTAAGAAAAACTGCCGTCCGAAGCCCTGCAGGCCAGGGAAATGCCGCAACCCCAGGAGAAATGACCGGCAGGTGAGTTGTATGGGCCTTTTCTTGTGCCCATCATTGCATCCCGGAGTAGTGCGGCGTACCGCAGATGAATGTCCCTGCCCGGGCAGGGCCGGACGGCACTCCTTTGCCGGGCTCCGGAGCGTCTTTGCCGCCGTGGACGAAGAGTACTTACGGTCAGAGGAAATGTGCCGTCCGGCGTCAAAATCTCGATTAACCTGGGGTGCGGCAATCGATCGATTATCCCCGCTGATCCATCACTAGGCGGACCTTACCGGAGCGCGTGAGAACGCCCGCTACTGGTCCTTTACCCTGGAATTCGGCCGCCGCTTCGCCCGGATGGCCGTCGATTGGTGCGACGCCGCCCTGGCCGCGGTCATGCAGGAGGACGAGGCCCATGGGTAAGAAAATACCCGGCACGGTCTGGATTTTCATCGGCTTTATCCCCTGGATCCTGTACTGGGCGCTCTCGGGTCCCGGCCTATGGACGGAGGCGGTGACGGCCGGCCTGACCGCCGCGCTGGTCTTAAACGCCTACCGCTTCCAGCAGCGGCAGGTCAAGACGATGGAGCTGGTGACGCTTGCTTTTTTTGTTGCCCATTTTGCGGTGACCGTCGTCCTTGGTTCCCCACTTTTTAAGACCTGCAGTGCCGTGCTGGCCGGCGCTGCCCTGGCGGTGATGGCCTGGGGGACGCTCCTTGCCGGTTCGCCATTCACCTACCAGTACGCCTGCGAGGACTGGCCGCGCGAATACTGGCGCCATCCCCTCTTTTACCGCACCAACGCCCTGATTACGGCAGTCTGGGGCGCGATTTTCACCTTCAACGCCGCGCTGGGTGTGCTGGCGCTTGCCTGGCCGGAGGCCCGCCTCTGGCTCACCGTGGTCGTCCCCAACGCCGCCATCGGGGCCGGCATCGCTTTTTCCCTTTTCTTCCCCACCTGGTACCCCAGGCACATTCTGGCGCGGGAAATAGCTGCCCGCGAGCCGTACCGGTGGCCGGACCCGGTCTTCGGCCCCACACGGCCGGCCGGTGAAGCCGAACACGACGTCATCGTCGTAGGCGCCGGCATCGGCGGCCTTACGGCGGCGGCCCTCCTGGCGCGGCGGGGCCTGAAAGTGCTGGTGGCAGAGCAGCACCACCGGCCGGGCGGCTTCTGCACCTCGTGGGAGCGGCACGTGCGGCGGGACGGCGAGCGGCTGCGCTACGTCTTCGACGCGGGGGTGCACGACATCAGCGGGCTGGGGCCGCGCGGCCCGTTGACCAATCTTTTGCGCCGGCTGGAAATCGGCGACCGGCTGGAATGGCGGCGGGTGGGCCACGAATACGTGCTGCCCGGCTTCCGGCTCAAGGTGCCCGGCACGGCAGAGGAACTGGTCAGGGCTCTGCAGGCGCGCTTTCCCGCGGAACGGGAGGCTATAGCTGCCTTTTTCGCCGAGATGGAGGGCATCTACCGCGACCTCTACGCCGGCGTGGAGCGCACCGGCGGCGTGCCGTGCCCGCCGCGCACGCCGGGGGAGATGCTGGCCTACCCGCGCACCCACCCGTATGCCTTCCGCTGGATGGACCTTCCCTATACGGTCATGCTGGAGCGGTTTTTCCAGAATGCATCTCTGAAACGGTTCCTGCTCCTCCTGACGGGCTACCTGGGCGACCGGCCGGAAGCACTCACCGCCGCCCAGATGGCCCCCCTTTTCGGCTACTACTTCGACGGCGGCTACTACCCTGTGGGTGGCTCCCAGGCCCTTGCCGACGTGCTGGCAGACGTGATCGAGGCGCACGGCGGCCGGGTACTCCTGCGCGCACCCGTAGAGCGCATCCTCATCGAAGGAGGCCGGGCCGCGGGCGTAATCCTGGCCGGCGGACAAGTACACCGTGCCGGGGCCGTCATCGCAGGCGCCGACGTCCGCAAGACCTTCCTGGAACTGGTGGGGCGGGAACATCTACTGCCCGACTTTGTGCGACGCATTGAAGACCTGGAATTCTCTACTTCGGCTTTTGCGGTCTTCCTGGGCGTCGACTTCGTACCGGACCTGGAGCCGGTCACCCTGGTTCACACCGTAGACGGCCGGGGGCTTGGCATAATGACTCCCTCCAGGGTCGATCCCGGCCTGGCGCCGCCCGGACATGCCGCCATCACCCTGCTGACCCTGGTTCCCCGGGCGGAGGCAACAACCTGGGACCGCCGGATGCCCGGCTATGCCCGGCGCAAAAGAGAGTTCGGCGACGCGCTGATCGCCCTGGCCGAACGGGTGCTGCCCGGCCTGCGGGAGCACATCGTCTTCCGGGAGGAGGCCAGCCCGGCCACGTTCGCCCGCTATGCCCGGACGACGGGCGGCGCCATCTACGGTCCCGCCGCCGGTCAGTGGCGGCCGCCGGCCAAAAGCCCCGTGGAGCGGCTCTACCTGGCCGGCGCCGGCGTTTTTCCGGGGGCGGGCATCGAGGCGGTGGTCATCTCCGGCACCCTGGCTGCCGACGCCGTTAATCCGGAAAGGTAAATTAACAATTTAAACGAGGGGGCAACCCTGGCGATTCGAGGTGGGGATATGTTTGCCAGGAGTCCTGCTAGCTCATCCTTAGTTCTTATTGAACCAGAAAATGCCTATTGGTACATAACGAAGGATATTAGAAACAGACGCCAAGTGCGGGCCGTGTTTCATTTAAGCGGGCAGCCCTACAACCTTGTGGTGACCGATCCATACTGCCATGGACGTCTTAGAAATTTGCCCCCTGGTTGCTACCCGTTTTACGAAGCCCCTGGACTAAAGCAGGATGACAAAATTTTATTTACAATTAGTCTGGGTGAACCGTTTGAATGGGACAATTGTTGCTACAAGCTCGTTGCTGGCGTGATCGTTTTACCCCGCCACTGGAGGAATCGGCTTTGAGATCAGGCGACTGGGCCTACCTCCAGAACCTCAACCAACCCTGTCGCATCCTCGAAATGGAAATGCTCTGGGGTGTGACTTTTTACCGCGTCTGGCTGCCCGTTGAGGACGCTTTGTACGCGTGCGGGCTACTACCGGTAACGGAGGTGAATCCGGATGCCGGTACAGGTGAATATTCATGAGGCAAAAACCCATTTTTCCAGGCTTTTGGCGCGGGTAAAGGAAGGCGAGGAGGTTGTGATTGCAAAAGCCGGCAAGCCAGTAGCCCGTTTGGTTCCAGTAACGGAGCGGCCGGCCCGGCGCGTTCCCGGCAGCGCAAAAGGGAGAGTCGGTATCAGCACAGATTTTAATGAGCCACTTCCCGAGAATATTTTAGAGGCGTTTGAAAAGTAACAACTTGCCGTAAATGCCGTTGAACCCCTGGCTGTTTCGATGCGCCACGCCCTCCACGTTTATACCCTCCCGGATTTCCACCGGAACCCTTTTGACCGCCTTCTGATTGCCCAGGCTCAGTTAGAAAATCTGCCCATTATAACTGCGGATCCCCAAATTGCCTGTTATCCGGTAGAGGTTGTTTGGTGAAAGGCTTAAAGTCCGCTGTTTCCTGGTCAGAGAACCAGAAGTACCGGTAAGAATTTTTGCCGGGGCTTTTTTGTTACTCCAGATTTGAGCATTTTTGCCCTTCCGCTACAACAATAAACTGGGAACAGATGTTTACCCACGCGATCTGGCGAAGAGGCAAAAAATTTCCCCGGCCGGTAGGTTATTGAGCTGAGGTGTCGAATTTCCCCAGATATTGAAGCTTTATTGGTAGCGGCATTTAATTTGGTAAAGTAAAAACCGAACATGCCGGGGAATATAACCCCCGCTGCACTGAAAGCTTGCCGCTTTACCTTCATGCGGTGACGGGAACCCGGCTGCCGGCCAGGACCTGGGGGAGATACCGGGATGTCTTTAAAAACCAGGATAGTCCTCACCCTATGCGCCGCCTTCGCCATTCTTGCCCTTGTTTTTTTCGCGGTTTCTCACGTGATTGCAAATAGCATTGTAGCTGAGCTGGAAAGAGATGATCTTAAGCAGAATATTGAGCGGGCCCTGCAGGCCCTGGAAAGGGAAATGGCGGAGTTGGATAAGTATACCGAAGATTGGGCTGCATGGGATGATACGTATATATTTGTGAAGGAAAAAAACGAGGAATACATAAAAAAGAACCTGGTCGACAGCACCTTTGAGGTTCTTAAGATCAACTACGCAGTGATTATAAACACTGGAGGAGAGACGGTATACGCCAGGGGATACGATCCGGAAGAGGGAAAAGATATCCCCGTACCCCGGGAGATTGTTCTTCCGGCCCGCCAGAAAGCAAGCGGTCTTAAAGGACTGGTGGTGACGCCGGAAGGGCCGGTGCTGTTGGCCGCCAGGCCCGTTTTAAAAAGCGATGACACCGGGCCTGCCCGGGGAACCCTGATTTTCGGCCGTATCTTAAATGATAAGCATTTAAAAGAGCTCTCGGAGATTACCCGCCTGCCTCTCACCCTTCACCCGCCGGGGGCCGTGGACTTCCGCAAGCTGCAGCCGGCGGGCTCTTTAGAGAACGGGGAGGCCTGCTACGCCAGGATAATTTCCCCTGGGGAAAGCGCCGGCTTTACCGGCATTAAAGACCTGCAGGGGAAAACCGCTTTAATCCTCCAGGTTAATTCGGACAGGCGCGCTGCCAGGGTGTTCCAGTCCGCCGAAAAGGCCTTCAGCCTTTACCTGGCGCTGGCGGCGGTCCTGTGCTGTGGCCTGGCCCTGTTCTGGCTGAACCGTGCCGTCGTATCCCGGCTGGCAAAGCTTACCGCTGCCGTAACCAGCACGGGCTACCAGTTTCCCCTTTCCTCCGGGTTCCCGGTTCTGGGGGGAAGGGATGAACTTGCCCTCCTTTCCGCTGAAATCGGTAAAATGCTGGATAGACTGGAAGAGTACCGGCGGGAGATAAGCGACAAGGAAAAGAAATACAGGGCGGTGGTGGAAAACGCCGCCGAAGCAGTCGTGGTGGTCCAGGAGGGCGTGGTCAAATTTGCCAACCGGGCGGCTGCGGTCCATACAGGCTATACAACGGAAGAGCTCGTCTCCAGGCATTTTCTTGACTTCATTCACCCGGAAGACAGGGAGGCAGTATGGGAACATTACAGGGAATTGCTGGAGAATAAAGCCATCTTATACGCATTTCCGTTCAGGGTAATAGCCAGGGACGGGAGTATCAAGTGGGCGGAAACAAACTCCGTAGTGGTCGAGTGGGAGGGGCGGCCCGCCACCCTGCATTTTTTGACTGACATCACCCCGCGCAGGATTCTGGAAGAAGAGCTGCAGCGGTTGATGGCAGAAAAATCCCTGATTCTCGACAGCCTTACGGAGCTGGTTATATTTATAGACCGGGACATGCAGATCATCTGGGCCAACCGCGCGGCCGGTCAATCCGTCGGCAGGAACCCCGGGGACCTGTTTGGAGCGAAATGCCACGAAATATGGCACGGCAGGAGCGATCCCTGCCAGGGGTGCCCGGTGGTGCAGGCTATGGAGACCGGCCGGGTATGCGCGGGGGAGGTGGCTTCGCCGGACGGCCGCCTGTGGAGTATTACTGCCTCCCCCGTTAAGGACGAAAAGGGAAACGTGATAGGGACCGTGGAAGCAGCCCTGGATATCACCGAGCGCAGGCGCTACGAAGAACAGTTGAAATACCTGAGCCTGCACGACCCATTGACAGGCCTTTACAACCGGGCCTTTTTCCAGGAAGAGCTCAGACGCTTATCTGCCAGCCGGGAATACCCGATAACCGTCCTGGTGGCCGATCTGGACGGCCTGAAACTGGTCAACGATACCCTGGGTCACGCCAGGGGCGATGAAATGTTGAAGGCCTGCGCAGATGTTTTGAGAAATTCCCTGCGCCGTTCCGATATCCTGGCCCGCATAGGGGGCGATGAATTCGCCGCTCTTCTGCCGGGAACGGATGAAAAAACCGGGGAAGATATTATGTACCGGATACGCTCCCGGATCGATGACTACAACAAAGAACACCCCGAGCTGCCCCTGCACGTGTCTACAGGCTTTGCCACGTGCCGGAGCGGGGACGAATCCCTCAAAGACACCTTCAAGAAGGCCGACGACCTCATGTACCGCCATAAGCTTGTTCACAGGGCCGGCGCGCGAAACCAGATCGTGGGCGCCCTGCTGGCAGCCCTCAAAGAAAAGGATTACCTCACCGCGGGGCACGCCGAAAGGCTGAAAGAAATGTGCCTTAAAATGGGCGAGAAACTGGGGCTTTCTCCCCGGCAGATGGCAGACCTGGCCCTTTTGGCCCAGGTCCATGACCTGGGCAAGGTTGCCGTGCCGGACAGCATTTTATTCAAGAAAGGCCCGCTTACAGAGGAAGAATGGGAGGTCATGCGCCAGCACCCCGAAAAGGGCTACCGCATCGCCCTGTCCTCCCCCGACCTCGCCGGGGTGGCAGACTTGATTCTCAAGCACCACGAAAGGTGGGACGGGAAGGGATACCCCCTGGGGCTGAGAGGAGAAGAGATACCGGTGGAATGCCGCATCCTGTCCATTGCCGATGCCTTTGACGCCATGACCGGCGGGCGGCCGTACCTAAAGCCCAGGAGCAAAGAAGAGGCGATAGCAGAGCTTAAAAAGTGCGCGGGAAGCCATTTCGACCCGCACCTGGTTGATGTCTTTGTTTCCCTGTTTTCAGATGCATGAAGTAACGGCCATAACTTCTGTTTCCCTTATTTTGCTGCTTTTGCCTGAAAGCTGTGATGCCCGGGGGGACGTTTTACCTCACCCGGCCGGTGCTTCCACCGCCCAGGCCGTGCAGCCGCCGGTAAACCAGCCGGGCCAGCACGGCGGCCAGTGCGGCCTTGAGCAGGTCGAAGCCGATGAAGGGCAGGAATCCTATCTTAATTACCTGCAGGGCGGAGAAGGTTTTGCCCATGTAAAAATTGAGTATTACGTAGAGGTAAGGCAGTCCGATGACGTAGATTACCGCCAGGCCGGCGACCATAGCCAAAAACAGGGGTACCACGCCCGGGTCCTTTTGCTTGGGGGCCAGGGCTCCCGTAACCCAGGCGCCCCCGATAAAGCCCAGCAGGAAGCCGAAGGTGGGCTTCAGCACATAGGCCGGGCCGCCAAAGGGGGCCGTCTCGAAGACCGGCAGGCCGACAAGGCCCAGCAGCACGTAGATCAGCATGCTCAGAGCTCCCACCCGGGCACCTAGAAGCCCGCCGGCCAGCATAACCACAAAGGGCACCAGGCTAAATGGTACATAAGGCGTGATGAAGAAGCGGGACAACATGGCCGCCACGGCCGCCAGGGCGGCAAAGAGGGCGGCCAGAGCCATATCCCGGGGTGATAGTTTCATGGAATGATGCCTCCTTACATTACAATTTTGTACAATCACTTACAAAACTGTTGAGTGCCGGGCAAACTTAACGAGACCGGGGGGAGGGAAGCCCGGAGCGAAATAGTTAACTTCAGGATATTTACTGGTTAACCAAAAAGTCACAATACTTCCCCTGAAGGAGCATCAAGTGGAGCGTCTTTCATGACGACGGTAACAGCCTCATTTGTTCTACCTGGCCCGCAGGCTCACCTCCCCGCTGACCACCCTTTTGTATTCGCCGCCGGGCAGGCGCAGTACCAGCGAGCCGTCGGCATCCACATCCTCGGCCCACCCTTCCCAGGTTTCCCTCTGGGTGAACACCCTGACCGGCCGGTGCAGGGTAACGTTTAACTCCTTCCAGCAGGCCAGCACCGGGGCAAACCCCTCTTTTTCCCAGATCCTGTACCAGTATTCCAGCTCGGCCAGCAGGTTTTGCAGCAGATGCACCCGGGAAACCCGCCGCCCCCTTTCGATCTGCACCGAGGTGGCGATTTCCCGCAGCTCCGGGGGGAACTCGTGGCGGTCAATATTGACGTTGATGCCCATGCCGATGATTAAATAATTGATCCGCTCCATTTCGGCGGAGAGTTCGGTTAAAATGCCGCATATTTTTTTCTCCCCCACCAGCAGGTCGTTGGGCCACTTGATTCCCGCCTCAACTCCCGCGGTCCGGCGCAGTGCCCGGGCCACGGCCACGGCCGCCAGCATGGTCAGGGGAGGGGCGTCCATGGGGTTTACCGCGGGGTGCAAGATCACGGAACACCAGATTCCCCGGCCGTGGGGGGAGAACCATCCCCGGCCCATACGTCCCCGGCCTCCGGTCTGTTCCTCGGCCACCACCAGGGTGCCGTCGGGGACCCCGCGGGCGGCCAGTTCCCGGGCCGTACGGTTGGTGGACTCCACCTGGTCGTAATGATAAACGCTGCGTCCCAGAAAGGCAGTTTGCAGCCCCCGGGTGATTTCTGCGGGATAAAGGCGGTCCGGAATGTTTACCAGGCGGTAGCCGGCGTGGGGCACGGCCTCAATGTCATAACCCGCCCCCCGCAAAGCATGGATGTGCTTCCATACCGCCGTGCGGGAAACCCCCAGGCTCCGGCAGATAGCCTCCCCGGAGACAAAATCAGGGTATCCTTTTACCAGCATTTCCAGGACCTGTTCCTTCAACAAAAGACACCTCGGGACAAAAACCGTTATTTTCCTTAAATTTTAAGGCTATTAACGACTTTTGTCAACTTTGTCAACAACAATGGTTGACGGCTATTTCTTCAGCTCTTTTTTGCGCAGGCTCTTTAAAGTAGACATGGTATCCTCCACCTGTGACACCAGCACGCCGTCCAGGAGGTCAAGAATTTGAAATACTTCGGGGTATTTTACCCGGTAATTCACCCGCAGCCCTTCTTTGCGGGAGTCGACAATGTCCAGCTTTTTCAAAACCGCCAGGTGCTGGGATACGTTGGACTGCTCCATATCCAGCTCTTCGATGATTTCACAGACGCACCGTTCCCCCTGCCGCAGGCATTCCAGAATGCTCACCCGGGTGGGGTGGGCCAGGGCTTTTAATATATCCGCCTTCATGCGGGGAATGCGTTCATTCATTGCCTCTACCTCCAGAAATCTTGCTTAATTATTATCTGATAATATCATAATTTTTGCTCCAGTGCCAGTGAAGGCCGGATCGGTTCCAGGACCTCTTAATACAATGTACATTTTGTTGCACCGCCTGCACCCCTTTGATAGAATTACTCTGAAAAGGAGTGGGATACGATGATCCTGGTATTTGACGTTGGGAATACAAATATTGTTCTGGGGGTATATAAAGGCCAGGAATTGCTGGAGCACTGGCGGCTGTCCACCAATCCCCACCGTACCGCCGATGAATACGGGATGCTGCTTCGAGACCTTTTCCAGTATGCGGGCATTTCCCGCCGGGACATCAAGGCCCTGGTTATATCATCGGTGGTGCCGCCTTTAATGCTGGCCCTGGAACAGATGAGCGAGAAGTATTTTGGCGTCAAACCCCTGGTGGTGGGGCCCGGGATCAAGACGGGCCTGGCTATTAAATATGATAACCCCCGGGAGGTGGGTGCCGACCGCATTGTCAATGCGGTGGCGGGGTACGAGCTTTACGGCGGGCCGTTGATCATTGTTGATTTTGGCACGGCCACCACCTTTGACGCCATATCGGCCAGGGGAGAATACCTGGGCGGTGCCATTGCCCCGGGTATCGGCATTTCCACCGAGGCCCTCTTCGCCCGGGCCGCCAAGCTGCCCCGGGTTGAGCTGGTCAGGCCGCCGGCGGTGATTGGCAAGAACACCGTCAGCAGCATGCAGGCGGGGATCATCTTTGGCTTTGTGGGTCAGGTGGATGAAATTGTGCGCCGGATGAAGGCCGAGCTGGGGGGGAACCCCACCGTGCTGGCCACCGGCGGCCTGGCTGAGCTTATTGCCCGGGAGTCCCGCACCATCGACCGGGTGGATCCCCTGTTGACCCTGAAGGGCCTGCGCCTGATTTACGAACGCAATTTGCCGACGGTGAGATGACGGTGAAGTTATTGATCGGTGACGTTGAACTGGCCAATCCGGTAATTGCCGCCCCCATGGCCGGGGTTACCGACCGGGCCTACCGCATCCTGGTCCGGGAGGCCGGCTGCGGCCTGGTCTTCACGGAGATGATCAGCGACCAGGCTTTAATCTACGGCAATCCCCGCACCCGGATAATTCTCGAGCACGGGGGCGAGAAAGGCCCCCTGGCCGTGCAGATCTTCGGTTCCAACCCCGACTACATGGCCCGGGCGGCGGAAATTGTTGCCGGCGAGGGCGCCGATATCATAGACATCAACATGGGCTGCCCTACGCCGAAAATCGTTAAAAACGGCGAAGGGGCGGCCCTGATGAAAAACCCGGAACTGGCCGCCGAGATTGTGTCCCGGGTGGCGGCCCGGGTAAAGGTGCCGGTCACGGTCAAAATGCGCAAGGGTTGGGATGAAGCGAACGTTAATGCTGTGGAAATGGCCCGCCTGGTGGAAGCGGCCGGGGCTGCGGCGGTGACCGTTCACGGGCGTACCCGGGCCCAGTTCTACAGCGGGCAGGCCGACTGGGACATCATCCGCCGGGTAAAGGAGGCGGTGGGCATCCCGGTGATTGGCAACGGGGATGTGCGCACGCCCCTGGATGCCAGGCGGATGCTGGAGGAGACGGGCTGTGACGGCGTGATGATCGGGCGGGCCTCCATGGGCAACCCCTGGATTTTTTCCCGCACGGTGCATTACCTGGCCACCGGTGAGCTCCTGCCCGAACCCAGCTGGGAAGAAAAGATCCGCACCGCCCTGCGGCACCTCGATCTCCTGGTAGCGCTAAAGGGGGAGCACATCGGGGTGCTGGAAATGCGCAAGCACGCAGCCTGGTACCTGAAGGGGCTGCGGGGCGCTGCCCGGCTGCGGGAGAAAATAAACAGGGCCGGTTCGGTACAGGAAATGAAGGATATTTTAACGGGAATCCTTGATGGAGGATACTTATAATCGCTTGCGGCAGGCGGTGTACCGGTACCGGTGCACCGGTCGTTTTTTGTGCGGGTTTTGGTATAAGCCGCGGATGCTAAACGTGGCTTTTCTTTTTAATGCCTTGCCTTTTCTGGTAAGCCCTGCTACAATAGTGTACACAAAAGTGTGCACATTTTTTATCCCCTTTCGGGATATAATGGATGGTGTGATTTTCCGTGGATCTCATCCGCATTGGCGAAAAAATCATCAGCCGGCGCCGCATCGACCAGTACGTTTCCAGGATGCTTGAGCTGCGGGCTAAGGGCTTATCCCAGGCGGAAGTGGCCGGTCGTTTGGGCGTGGACCGGACACTGGTGAGCCGCCTGGAGAGCCTGGGCGAAGTCCGGAAAGGCAAGCGGATTGCCGTGGTTGGCTTTCCCATCAAAAACAAGGAAGAGCTCCAGTCCGCCCTGGATAAAGAAGGGGTGGATTTCGTGCTCCTCATGACCGAAGCCGAACGCTGGGACTTTGTACGGAGCCAAAGCGGTCTTGAGCTGGTTAATACCATGATGGAATTAATAGCCGGGGCGCACGCCTATGACCAGGTAGTGGTCATCGGGTCCAGCAAAAGAATTAAAATTATTGAAGCGGTGCTGGATAAGCCCGTTTTAGGTTACGAAATTGGTGAATCGCCCATACAGGAAGATAAATATGTCAACCCCGACGAAATTGTGAAACTGATCCGGGCAGTTAAGCTTTGAGTCTGCCGCAAAACGGTTAGAGGTGAGTCCTGTGGAAAAATTTGCTTTTATCATTCACCCTCTCGATGTCCGGGATGTGGCCAGGAAGTTTCCCTTCACCCGTTACCTTCCCGGGCGCTGGGTTGAAAGCGCCTTCCGGCTGGTGCCTCCCATGAAGGTGTCCCATATTACCGGTGTGAAAACCCCTTACGGGGAAGCGGAGGGCTGGTTTGTGGCCTGCCCCCTTACCGCCAGGCAGATGCTGGAATTGCCGGAGGATTTTGTGCTGGAACGGATTATTCAGGCGGGGCGGGTGGCCGAGAAACTGGGAGCCGGCATTGTTGGCCTGGGAGCCTTTACCTCCGTGGTGGGGGATGCGGGCATTACCGTGGCCAAAAACCTGAATATAGCCGTGACCACGGGTAATAGCTATACTGTGGCCACGGCCATTGAGGGGACAAAGGAAGCGGCCCGCCTGATGGGGCACGATTTGCGCCGGGCACACATTGTGGTGCTGGGAGCTACCGGTTCCATCGGTAGGGTTTGTGCCCTCATGCTGGCCCGGGAGGCCACCAGGATGACCCTGGTGGCCAGGGATAAATCCAGGCTGGAACAGGTGGCGGCGAAAATTCTTTATGAAACCGGCCTGGCGGTGACCATCACCTCTGACGTGAAGAAGGCCCTGCGGACGGCCCAGGTGATAATTGCCGTCACCAGCGCGGTGGACACCCTGATCGGGCCGGAAGACCTTTTGCCGGGGGCCGTGGTGTGTGACGTTTCCCGCCCCCGCAATGTGAGCCGCCAGGTGGCCGAACAGAGGGATGACGTGCTGGTGATCGAAGGCGGTGTGGTGGAGGTGCCCGGTGAAGTCAATTTTAACTTTAACTTTGGTTTTCCGCCCGGCACGGCTTACGCCTGCATGTCCGAAACCATGATTTTAGCCCTGGAAAAAAGATATGAGAATTTTTCCCTGGGGCGTGACATAACCATTGAACAGGTGGAGGAAATCAGGGCCCTGGCCAGAAAACACGGTTTCAAGCTGGCCGGTTTGCGCAGCTTTGAGCGGGCCATTGATCCCCGGGAAATCGAGCGCATCCGTGCCCGGGCCGAAAGCCGCCTTAACGCGCTGGGGGAGCAGCAACTGGTGGGGGTAGCCCCTTGACAAAGGAAAAAACCCTCCTTATAATGGGTTGAAAGGTTAATGGTACCGTGAGCACTGCAATGGTTTTTGTCATTGCAGTGCTTTCAGTGTCGTTGGGGGAGTAGGTTCTGCTGGGCAGAGAAATGCAAAGGAGACGATAGAACATGAAGGAAAAGGAAGTAATTTTAACCCTTGAGGGCTTAAAAAAGCTCGAAAAGGAACTGGAAGAGCTAAAAACCATCCGTCGCCGCGAAGTAGCCGCCCGCATTAAGCAGGCCATTGAATTTGGAGATATCAGTGAAAACTCGGAATACGAGGATGCCAAAAACGAGCAAGCCTTTATTGAAGGCCGTATTTTAACACTGGAGCAGATGCTGCGCAACGCCAGGGTTATTGACGATGAGCGTACGGGAACGGATGAAGTAGTCCTTGGTTCTACCGTCCGTCTCAAAGACCTGGAGTTTGGCGACGAAGTTGAATATACCATTGTTGGCTCCGTGGAGGCCGATCCCGGAGCTCATAAAATTTCTAACGAGTCTCCCGTAGGCAAGGCCATCCTGGGCCAGCGCAAGGGGAGTATCGTGGAAGTTTCCGTGCCGGCAGGCCTGCTTAAATACCAGATTATGGATATACGTTAAACGGGATTCGCCGGAGGACTGTCATGACGGAAAAGGAAAGTATAGAACTCAAACCGGAAGATTTACATGAACTGCTGCGCGTGCGCCTGGAAAAACTGGAGGAACTCAAGGCACAGGGGATCGAGCCCTACGGCGGGCGCTACCCGCGCACCCACCTTGCCGCCTGGATTACCGAGCACTACGAGGAGTGCGAGGGGCAAGAGGTATGTATTGCCGGCCGCTTAATGGCCCGGCGTGGCCACGGCAAAGCCAGTTTCGGCAACCTCAGGGACAGCTCGGGGCAGATTCAGATCTACCTGCGGCTCAACGATGTGGGTGCCGAAACTTATAACTTGTTCCAGCGGCTGGACATAGGGGATATCATCGGCGTGCGGGGCAAGGTTTTTAAAACCCGCACCGGTGAAATCACCGTGGCCGTGGAGGAGCTGACCCTGCTGGCCAAGTCCCTGCGCCCCCTGCCGGAAAAATGGCACGGCTTGAAGGATGTTGACCTGCGCTACCGCCAGCGTTACCTGGACCTGATCGTCAATCCCGAGGTTAAAAACACCTTTATCATCCGGAGCCGGGTGATCCACGCCATCCGGAATTTCCTGGAGAGGCGGGGTTTCCTGGAAGTAGAAACGCCCATGATGCACCCCATTGCCGGCGGTGCGGCGGCCAGGCCTTTTATTACCCATCACAACGCCCTGGATATGAATCTTTACCTGCGCATTGCCCCCGAACTTTACCTCAAGCGCCTGCTGGTGGGCGGGTTTGAAAAGGTTTACGAAATAAACCGGAATTTTCGCAATGAAGGCATTTCCACCAAGCACAACCCGGAGTTCACCATGCTGGAACTGTACCAGGCCTATGCCGACTACCACGACATGATGGATCTCACCGAAGAAATGATTTCCACCGTGGCCTCCGAGGTGCTGGGTACTACCACCGTCACCTACCAGGGAGTCGAGATTAATCTTGCGCCGCCCTGGAAAAGGCAGACCATGCTGGAGGCAGTCAAGGAACATACCGGGCTGGATTTTAACCGGTACCGGGATGACGGGGAGAGAGCCCGCCGGGCGGCCCGGGAGCTGGGGGTAGAGGTGGAGGAAAAGGACGGGTGGGGCACCGTCCTGAACAAGGTGTTCGAGGAAAAAGTGGAGCCGCAGTTGATCCAGCCCATTTTTATCATGGACTACCCCATTGAAATTTCACCCCTGGCCAAGCGGAAAACGGAGGATCCCGCCCTGACGTACCGTTTTGAGCTGTTTATTTACGGCCGGGAGATGGCCAATGCCTTCTCCGAACTCAACGATCCCATCGATCAAAAGGCCCGCTTCCTCAAGCAGGTGGAGAAGCGCCGGGCGGGGGACGAGGAAGCCCACATGCTGGACGAGGATTACATTACCGCCCTGGAATACGGCATGCCGCCCGCGGGAGGTCTGGGCATCGGCATTGACCGGCTGGTGATGCTGCTGACCGATTCCCCGTCCATCCGGGATGTAATCCTCTTCCCGTTAATGCGGCCAAAGGAGTAAGTGGACGGGAGAGCGCTCTTCACCAGCGCTCTTTTCTTTTGCTTCTTGAGAGCTTATACCACAGGTGGAGAATGGCCCGGCCCGTCGGCGCCGCCTTTTCCGCTTCCTTCAGAGCCTTTTATCGGTCATACTACATGTTCACTTCCGTGGCACTGCTGTTTTGATCGGTTAGCTTCCCCGAGGGAGGGGTTCTGCTCTTGCCGGCCTGTACAGTACTGGCCGCTCGTTCGATGTCTTTGTTGTAGGCGCGGATGATATCTTTGCGCGTAACCATACCTACAGGGCGATTGTTTTCGTCTACCACCGGCAGGTGATTAATCCCGTAACGGGCCAGCTTGCAGGCCGCATCCTGCAAGGAATTCCCTGGATTCAGGGTTACCGGATGCCGTACTGCTACTTCGCTCAACCTGGTTTTGACCTTGCCTTCACCGAGGAACTGGATGATATCATCGATGGTGATTATGCCTATTAAAACTCCGTTTTTTGCAGTTACCGGGAAGCCGCCGTAAGGCTTGTGCTTTGTGACCATATAGGCCTCACGGACGGTCATATCGCTGGGAAGGCTTTCTACGGGAGTGGTCATGGCCTCACGCACGTACAGGTTTCTTAAAATATCGGGTCGCCGTGCGTTAATCACGTCCAGGCCGCGCTGGATGAGCCTGGCCGTGTACAGGGTTTCGGTGCTCAGCACTCTGGAGATATAAGCAGATACCACGCAGGTAATGGCCAGTGGAATGATAAGCTGGAAGTTTCTGGTCATTTCTGACATCATTACCATTGCTGTCAGGGGTGCCTGTGCGAAGCCACTGAAAACCCCAGCCATGCCCACGAGAGCAAAGGTGGCTGACGGAGAAATGGATTCCGGCACCAGGTAATGAATGGCAATGCCATATGTACCGCCCAGCATAGCACCAACAAACAGTCCGGCCCTGTAGCCGGCGCCGGTAGACCATGCCCCCATGGTCAGGGCAACATTGAAAAGTTTTAAAACCAGCAGCAGAACCATCAACCACGGTTCCGTCAATTCACCGTTAAGCACCATGTTAATGCCCTGGGTGCCCCGACCGAAAGATAAGGGAACGGCATAGAAAATAATTCCCATAACCAGGCCTGCCAATACCGGGATAATCATCTGTATTTTTCCTTTCAGGCGATCTCGTATATCTTTAAAAACCGCTTCTGATTTGAAGGCCAGTTTAAGATATAATACGCCCGCGACACCGCAGAGTAACCCTAAAATGAGGTACCAGGGGAGTTCAGCCGGATTTTTGAAAATATATTCGGGAGCAGTGAATTTTGACGCATCGCCAACGATCCCGCGGTAGACCGCTGTTGCTACCGTGGAAGCAATAGCCAGCAGGCTGAATTGATTAATGTTGAACTGATTGATGATTATTTCAGAAACGAAAATTGCCCCACCCAGAGGGGTATTGTATGCAGCACCAATCACCGCAGCCACACCGCATATTACCAGCAGCTTTACTTTCTTGTCCTGAAGGTTCAGTTTCTCACCAATAAAAGCGCTGATTTCCAGCCCCATCTGAACGATGGAAGCCTGTTTACCGGCAGCGCCACCGGCACCGATAGAGATGGCGGAGGTCAGGGCTCTTGTGACTACTGTGCGCGGGCGGTTGCGTTTGCCTTGCAGGCTGATGAATTCAATAACAGCAGGTATCCCGTAACTGTGTGAAGAGCTATGGAGAAAATGATAATTCAGTAGCGCGATGAGTAACCCCCCTGCCACCGGGATAAAAATTACATAGCCATTCTGAGAAATGAATGGATTAGCGAAACCGGTAAAAATCCATCGCAGTAATCTGATCAGGTGGTAATAGCCTGCGGCCAGAAAGCCGCAGGCTATTCCGATGAACAGTGACAGGAAAAGCAAGATAGGCTGGTCAAAACTGCGGACCCGCTCGATAAGCGTTCTTTTTAGTGTAATCATTTAAATCATCCCTCACGAAACATGTAAGATAGTTCACAATCCACGGATAAAAGCTTTATGTAATTGATCTTAGCAATTGTGAGCCGAAATCGAAAGATATTGTCCGGCAGTGGTATACTATTGATTTTTAGAGGATGTTTGGCGGTTTCGATTGTTGAACAATTCTGGTCCACACCATATAATAAGGCGATCGTTTCACAACGGCAAATAAAATTTCAAGCCCTTACGGTAGATAACTGGCAAGATGCGGGTGTTTGGATTTATCCCTCGCCAAGGAGTCATCCTCTCTTTTCATTCCCATCAATCGTGTGCTTAAGTGATATATTTCTCATATAAAAAGGTTGAAAGGGTCTTGACGGAGCCGGCTGATGGTAATGATACATTACTCAGTGTTGGACCTTTCCCCGATAGCTTAACGGTAGAGCATCCGGCTGTTAACCGGAGGGTTGCAGGTTCGAATTCTTGCCCGGGGAGCTATGGGAAATAAAGCATGCCTGGACAATACCGGGTTATGCTTTTTTTGTGCGCCCGCACGCACGGGCGATAACCAGGTTGTGAGAATATGCCACGGGGCGGGTTCAAGGACCGGCTGCAGGTGAATGTCTGGGGGGAAAAGCTGGTTAAGAGCTTGAAGGAAACCGGGTTGAGTAAAAATGAAAATGCACAGGTTTGATGTTTTTTATATTACACGTCATATATATAACACATAAGATAAAATGATTGGACAAGCAACCTTTTCTATGTTACATTACAGTCATGGATTAGTACGGTAGGTGTGGCTGAGCGCTTAAACCAGCGGCACGAAGTGTAGCGTTAAAAAAGCAACATACTAAAACGACTAAAAGATGATAGCAGGGTACAACAACCATGAGGTAAAGTACCTGCTTTGAGTTCAGCAGAAAGATGGGGGGTGTTGAGGTGAAAAAGATTAAAGTCCTTTTCCATGTTAATGAATCTGATAAATGGCAAAGAGCACTCGTCAATATCACCAACTTTTTGAATGATGTTGGGCAAGGAGGTGCTGACATCGAAGTAGTGGCCAACGGTGAGGCGGTTTCTGTTTTCAGGACCAGGTGCCTGCTGACCGGGGTTGGCGGTGAGTGCTGCGGAACAGCTAGCGGATCGCTGGTTGACCAGATGAAGAACTTGTCGGAGATGGGAGTAAGCTTTGTAGCGTGTCGGAACGCCCTCAAAGCTCAGTCTATCGACGAAGAGAACCTCCCTAACTTTGTGACAGTTGTACCGGCTGGTATAACAGAAATTGCCAGAAAACAAACTGAAGGGTATGCTTACATCAAGCCCTGACCATGTGTCTGCGTGAAGGGGAAGTGAGTAACTTCCCCTTCAATACACGGCAACAAAAAGAAGGGACCCGGTCCAGCACAATAGGGGGGTGAAATCGTTATGGAAGGAATTGTAGATTCTCATACACATGTTTCGTTGCTTCCGTACGAAGGGCTGGAAAACATGGCCCTGGCCGGGGTGAAGAAGATTATCGGCTGTTCTATATTTTTCGGGGCCAAACATGCGGAAACACTCTTTGATCATTTCCACCAAATGTTAACCCTTTCGATGAAGAATGCTGCCGAAAATGGCATCAGGCTTTTCGTCGCTGTCGGCATTCACCCCATGGGGACGCCGGTAGACTGGCCCAGGGTGATCGACGCCCTTCCAGATTATCTGAAGATGAGTAATGTCATTGGCTTAGGAGAAATCGGCCTGCATGAGGGGAGACAACGTGAACAGGACGTCCTCAGGGAGCAATTGAAAGTGGCCAAGGAATACGGGGTGCCGGTAATCATTCATACCCCGCCACAGGATAGGATGGAAATAACCAATAGGACGATTGAAATTGCCGCCGCCGTTGGGATGGAACCCGGAAAGGTGATCATCGACCACGCTGATTTGGACATTATTGACCTAATCGAGGACTTCGGGGCCATTCCCGGCCTCACCATTCGCCAGAAAGGGCTTACTCCCCATCTATTGCTGGAGCACCTGGAACGTTTCCAGCGAGGTGTTCTGAACAGCGACTACAGCAATCTCAAGCCCAACGATCCCCTGAGCGTTCCAAAGGCTGTGCGGTATCTGGAGCTGAACGGGGCTCCTCCGGAAACCATTACCCGAATTGCCAGGTACAATGCTGAAGAATTGTTCGGTATTTAGGCAACCAGGGGTATGACCTAATTCACGGGGGAGGGAAGGAGAGTGTGGGCACCAAAAATGACCAGGAGGAACTTCTTGAGTTAAAAATCCTTGCCTACCTCAAAAAGCTGGGACCGGAATATGCAAAACTTCTGGCGATACGGCTGGGCTTATCCCTGGAAGAAAGCACAGAGCGACTTCAGAGGTTGGTAGCCAAGGGATTAATTAAGCGAGTGGAAGGAAGGATAGTTAAGTATTACCACCGCCGGAGGAAAAGCGTTAAGCACCGGAATCATACCTATTATTACCTGAGAAGAAAAGGAGAACTCCTATTAAGAGAGGGCCGGAGGAAAATGGATATTCATATTGATATCGAGTACCCTGACAGGTAAAACGGTCTTCTGGGATTCCGGTTGTAAGAGGTGCTCCATTCTGCGCGGACCTGAGGTGCAATGGAGACACCGGGACTACATAAAGAGAGATGAACTGGAGGTTCGGCCGAGAGGCCGAACCTCTTTCTCCGAAGGTTAACTATCCCTTAAGTTTTAACCGTTGGTTTACAGGTCGAACCTGCATCAGGACGAGGCTTCGAGATTAATACCCAAGACAAAGCAGGAGGATGTACATATGCTGCCCAGTATTATCAAACGCGATGGACGGGTGGTTCCGTTCGATCCGGCGCGAATTGAGGCGGCCGTTAGGAAGGCGTTCGTTGCCACAGGAGAAGCGGGTGACGCGGTCCAGGTGGCCCGGTGCGTCCTGGACTGGTTCTCCGCGGCGGATGTCCCGACAGTGGAGCAGGTGCAGGACGCTGTGGAGGAGACGCTGATGCGGATGGGTTTCTACAGGACCGCGAAGGCCTACATCCTCTACCGGGAACAGCGGCGCCAGGCGCGGGAGATGAGGTCGCTCATCTCTGTTGACCTCATTGACCGGTACCTGGAAGAAGCCGACTGGCGCGTGCGGGAAAACGCGAACGTTGGCTTCAGCGTGCAGGGTTTGCATGTCTACCTGACCGGGACGATGGCATCCCGGTACTGGTTAGAAAGGATTTATCCGGAAGAGGTGCGTCAGGCGCACGTTAGCGGTAGCCTGCACCTGCACGACCTGGGATTTCTCGGAAATTACTGTTGCGGGTGGGATCTCCAGGCGCTCCTTCGAGAGGGCTTCAACGGCGTCTCCGGTGCGGTCGAGGCGGAGCCGCCGAAGCATTTTCGCTCGGCCCTGGGGCAGATGTACAACTTCCTGTACACGCTCCAGAATGAAGCTGCCGGTGCCCAAGCGTTCTCCAGCTTCGACACTCTTCTGGCACCCTTTGTCAGGGAGGACGGCCTCACCTACGAGGAGGTCCTCCAGGCGATTCAGGAGGCCGTGTTCAACCTGAACACACCGACCCGCCTGGGGATGCAGGTACCCTTCACCAACTTGACGCTGGACGTACTTTCCTCCGCCTACGATCAAGAATTTGCCATTGTAGGCGGTAAGGAGAAGCCCTGCACCTACGGCGACTATCGGGAGGAGCGGTTGGTGGTCGCCCGGGCGTTTTGTGAGGTCATGTTGCGGGGGGATGCAAAGGGAAGGTGCTTCACCTTCCCGGTGCCAACGTTCAACGTTACCCCGGAGTGGAGAGATGGCGGCGTGCCGGGCGAGGTTTGGAAGCTGACGGCTAAGTACGGGTCACCATATTTTGCGAACTTTGTCAGTTCGGATATGTCTCCGGATGACGTCAGGAGCATGTGCTGCCGGTTGAGACTGGACAGGCGCGAGCTCCTGAAACGGGGAGGCGGCCTTTTCGGAGCGAACCCGCTGACCGGTTCCATTGGCGTGGTGACACTGAACCTTCCCCGCCTGGCCTACCTGGCCAGAGATGAGGACGACTTCTTTGCCCGGCTGGCGCGGCTGTCGTCTGTTGCGGTGACGGCGCTGGAGATAAAGCGCAAGGTCCTGGAACGGTTCGCGGACGCGGGCCTCTACCCGTTCAGCACCCGGTACCTGCGGGGTGTGAAGGAGCGCTTCGGGAGGTACTATGCCAACCACTTCTCGACCATCGGGGTGGTCGGCGGCAACGAAGCGTGTCTGAACCTGCTGGGCGTACCGATCACGCACCCGGAGGGGAAGGCGTTTGCAGTACGGGTGCTGGAGTCCTTGCGGGAGTTCTGCCAGTTTGCCCAGGAGCGGACGGGGAACCTTTATAATTTGGAGGCCACTCCTGCGGAGGGGTGTGCTTACAGGCTCGCCCGCATCGACAAGAAGCTCTACCCGGACATTGTGACGGCTAACGAGGAGGCCGTGAGGAAAGGGGCTGAGCCATATTATACCAATTCCAGCCATGCACCTGTTGACTGGACGGACGACCCGCTTGAATTTTTGGAACACCAGGAGGACCTCCAGGTGCTCTATACGGGGGGCACGGTTGTCCATTTCTGGCTGGGTGAGGAAAAACCCGACCCGGGGGCCTGCCGGGAGTTCGTGCTGCGGGTGTTTGAATCGTCGCGGGTGCCCTATATCACTCTCACGCCCACGTTTTCCGTGTGCCTGCAGCACGGCTATCTCCCCGGAGAGCATGGAACTTGCCCACATTGCGGTACGAAATGTGAGGTCTGGTCGCGGGTCACGGGCTACTACCGACCTGTCTCTTGTTACAACGCCGGAAAGCGCGAGGAGTTCCAGAATCGAAAGGTTTTCCGGGTTGGGCGGTGAGATTTGGAATGGTAATTGGGGGGCTGGTCAGGTTTTCGTTGTCCGATTACCCGGGTCAACCTGCCGCGGTGGTATTCACCAGGGGCTGTAACTTCTACTGCCCCTGGTGCCATAACCCCTGCCTGGTGGATCCAGCACGCTACGTTCCCGAAGTACCGCTGGGGGAAGTCCTCCGGTTTCTGGAGCAAAGGCGCCGCTTACTCGGCGCCGTGGTGGTCTCCGGTGGCGAGCCGACCCTGCAGGCCGATCTGCTGGACTTCTTGCGGCAACTCAGGCGTATGGGCTACAAAACGAAACTCGACACCAACGGCTCCCGTCCGGATGTCCTGCGCCGGGTGCTCGGGGAGGGCCTGGTGGATTGCCTGGCGGTAGACTACAAGGCTCCGCTTCGGCTTTACCGGGAGTGGGTTCACGCGAGCAATCCTGGTGCCGTCTTGGAGAGCCTGTGCCTGGCGCTAAATTTACCCGGAGGCAGTGTCAGGACAACAGTCGTCCCCTGCCTGCATACGCCGGAGGTCATGGAAGAAATGAGGGCCGACCTCCGCGCTGCGGGATTTGACGTTGCCACCGGGACGAGGGAATGGGTGCTCCAGGAGTTCCGGCGGCGTGGAGAACTGCTTCTAGCAACTCCGAGGGCTGTGCAGCGGCTCTGAGGTTCAGTAGGTACTTTAAGGCGTAAGCCGGACTCCCGGCAACGGGGAGAGTTGCGGTGTAGAAGCGGCGAGAAGGGAGAAGAAGTAACGTGCGCGAACTCCTGCAGCCTGTCTCTATCCAGGCCTGCAACATCACGGAAGCCTGGTACATGTTCCTCAAGCAGCTGTTTGGGGTGGATGCATACACCTACTACCCCGGGCCATATTGTTTCAGCTTGCGGTGAAGCGTGATGCGGCTGATGCCCAGCAATTTGGCCAGCTGGCCTTTACTCATGGTGCCTTCCTCAATTTTTTTAACGTAGGCGGCCAGAATATCCTTTTCGATGTTGACTAGCCGGGATTTCAATAGTGAAAGCATAACCATCACCCCGGCATGTCTAAATCCCAGATTGAGATCCTATTTTGTTACAGATGGCCGGCAGATTGTCGCCGGCTCTAATTCCTACCCCCGGCTGAATTCAAGATAGAAAGTAAATTATCATTGGCACAGTTATTGCTTGTGCTAGTTATATAAATTGCATACAGTATACGTTTAGTGTTCATATGGCGAAAATGGGGGTAGAAAAGATGGCCGAGGTAAATCCCTTTGCCAGCGCGCAGCAGGAGATCAAGCGGGCGGTTTGTCGCTTGGGCCTGCACCCGGCGGTGTATGAAATCTTAAAGCAGCCTTTAAAGGTGCTCACCGTGGTCATTCCGGTGGAAATGGACGACGGGACCGTCCGTGTTTTTACCGGCTACCGGGTCCAGCATAACAGCGCCCTGGGGCCGGCAAAGGGCGGTATACGTTTTCACCCGGACGTTACCCTGGAAGAAGTGAAGGCGCTGGCCATGTGGATGACCTTCAAGTGTGCGGTGGTGGGCCTGCCTTACGGTGGGGGTAAGGGAGGGGTGGTATGCAATCCCAGGGAGCTCTCACCCGGCGAACTGGAGAGGTTGAGCCGGGGCTACGTACGGGCTGTTGCCGAGATTATAGGTCCTGAGAAAGATATCCCGGCACCGGATGTATATACCAATTCCCGGATCATGGCCTGGATGATGGATGAATTCAGCCGCTATAAAGGATATAACGAGTTTGGTGTTATTACCGGCAAGCCGCTGATCGTGGGCGGATCGGCGGGCCGCAATGAAGCCACCGCCCGGGGGTGTGCCATTGTGGTGCGGGAGGCGGCCAAGATGCTGGGGATATCCCTGGCCGGGGCTACGGTGGCCGTACAGGGTTTCGGAAACGCCGGCAGCATTGTGGCCCGGCTGTTGCACGAAATGGGCTGCCGCATTGTCGCCGTTGTGGATTCCAACGGCGGGGCCTGTAATACTGCCGGCATGGACCCGGTAAAATTGCGTGACCATAAGACGAGAACCGGTTCTGTAAAAGGTTTCCCCGGCAGCAAACCCATTTCCTCTGCTGAACTGCTCACCCTGGACTGCGATATTCTGGTGCCGGCGGCGCTGGAAAACCAGATTACCGCCAGTGTGGCCGGGCAGGTCAGGGCAAAGATTGTGGCTGAGGCGGCTAACGGCCCCACCACACCGGAAGGCGACCGGATATTGAATCAAAAGGGAGTTTTTGTCATACCCGATATCCTGGCCAGTGCGGGAGGGGTTACGGTTTCATACTTTGAATGGGTGCAAAACAACATGGGGTATTACTGGACTGAGGAAGAGGTAAACCGCCGTCTTGAGGAAATCATGGTGCGCGGTTTTCATGAAGTGGTGGCCATGCGCAAGCTGGGCAGGGATGTGGATATGCGCCTGGCCGCCTACATGGTGGCGGTCAAGAGGGTGGCCGAGGCTATGGAAGTGCGCGGCTGGCTGGGCAGGGGGGCGGCCCGCATGACTGCACCGCGGGCCGAGGCCCTGCCGGCTTGACAAAAGAACTGCAGGGCCACGAAGCCATCAAATTTTCACCCTGACGCCGCGGCTTAGATAGATTAAAAGGGGCTTGACGGGTCAAGGGGGTTATAGTATAATAATCCATGGCGTTGAGGTTATTCCCCGATAGCTCAACGGTAGAGCATCCGGCTGTTAACCGGAGGGTTGTAGGTTCGAATCCTACTCGGGGAGCCAGTTGAAAGCAAGACATACCTGGTTTATCACAGGTATGTCATTTTTTATTTTCGTATCGTTTTATTCCATAAATAAAACCCAAAAAAGGCATAAAAAAACGAAAAATAAAGCGTCCGGGGAACCTGTATAATGCTGGCTGGTCATGAATGGCAATAATTTGCAAAAAAAGGTTCTTCCGGCGCTTGTATTTTTTTATGCGGTTGTGTCTATAATAAAGGTGAAAGTCAGTCAAGGTCAAGGTCAGGGAGGGTGGTGGTGGTTGTCAAACATCTCAGACCTTATTGAACGCTATTTAAAGGAGCTGCTGGCCGCCAGCGCCCGGGGGATGATCGAGATCCGGCGCAACGAGCTGGCAGAACGATTTAATTGTGTCCCCTCCCAGATTAATTATGTTCTCGCCACCCGTTTTACCGTGGAACACGGCTTTCTGGTGGAAAGCCGGCGGGGAGGCGGGGGATACGTGCGCATCTTGCAGTTGCCCCGGGATGAAAAGCTGGATTCCATCAGCCACCTGTTAAACCTGGTGGGCAGGGAAATATCCCAGCAGCGGGCGCAGGCTATCATTGAGCGCCTGAGGGAGGAAAAACTGATCACCGACCGCGAGTACCGGATGATGCGGGCGGTGGTTGACCGGGAAGTGCTGCGCGTTGGTTTACCGGCCCGGGATCAATTGCGGGCCTTGATCCTACGCGCCATGATCCTGAGTTTGTTGAGCAAAAAGGGTGAATAAAACAGGCATTCGGGGAATACTTCTGGCGATGCCAGCCAACAGGAGGGATAAAAAAATGGAATGCGAGCGTTGCCACCAGAGACCGGCTACGGTTCACTTGACGGAAATCATCAACAATGAAAAGCGGACCATGCGCCTGTGCGAGCAGTGTGCCCGGGAGTTGCAGGCCCAGGCCATGGGATTTTTCCCTCAGATAAACCTGCATAATTTCCTGGCCGGGCTGTTGCACAACGAGTTTGGCTTCCCCACTACCGGTCCCACGGTAGCCCCGGCGGGGGCCCGCTGTGAAGCCTGCGGGCTGACGGAGGCCCAGTTTGCCCGCCAGGGATTGCTGGGATGCGGGGAATGCTACCGCTATTTTGGTCCCCGGCTCGAGCCCGTGTTCCGGCGGATTCACGGCAATACCTGCCATACGGGCAAGGTGCCGGAACGTACCGGCGGCAAAGTGCGGGTCATTAACCGCATTGAGCGGTTGAAGGCCCAGTTGCGGGAGGCCATCAGCCGGGAAGAGTTCGAGCGGGCGGCCGAATTGCGGGATGCCATCCGGGAACTGGAAAAGCAACTGCAGGAGGGATAAGGTGATGTCCATCAGAGAAACCGTAAACAATCCCCACAGTCGCTGGATGGATGGAACTGGTCCCGAGTCGGATATCGTGATCAGCAGCCGGGTGCGGGTGGCCCGGAATCTGGCCCATTTGCCATTCCCCCATCTTTTGTCCCGGGAAAAGGCCGAAGAGGTGATCCATGCCGTACAAACGGCAATAGAAAACAGGGTCTTCCGGGAAAAAGTGGGGAAAATGGAATTAACACGCATGAACGAATTGACCCCTGTAGAAAGGCAGATACTAGTAGAAAAACACCTGATCAGCCCCGATTTGCTGGAGGATTTCGAGCGCAAGGCGGTGGTGCTGCGGGACGACGAAGTGCTCAGCGTCATGGTTAATGAAGAGGACCACCTGCGTCTCCAGTGCCTCCTGCCCGGCCTGCAGCTGAACAGGGCCTGGGAGCTGGTCAGCCGCCTTGACGACGGCCTGGAAGCCACCCTGGACTATGCCTTTGACGAGAAGCTGGGCTACCTGACGGCCTGCCCCACCAATGTGGGCACGGGCCTGCGCGCCTCGGTGATGCTGCACCTGCCCGGCCTGGTGATGGTCAATCAAATCAAGGGGGTACTGGGCACCATTACCAAACTGGGGCTGACCGTGCGCGGCCTTTACGGCGAGGGCACCGAGGCCAAGGGCAACCTGTTCCAGGTGTCCAACCAGGTTACCCTGGGACAGGCGGAGGAGGATATTATTGCCAATCTCATTTCGGTGACCCGCCAGCTTCTGGGGCAGGAAAGGGCGGCCCGGGAGGCCCTCTACCGGGAGCGCCGGGAGCAACTGGAGGACCGGGTGGGGCGGGCCTACGGCCTGCTGAAGCATGCCCGGGTAATGACGTCGGAAGAGGCCATGAGCCTGTTTTCCGACCTGCGCCTGGGCATCGATATGGGTATTATCAAAAACATTCCGGCGCCACTGATCATTGAACTGATGGTGCTTACCAGGCCGGCCTTCCTGGTGAAGGTCACCGGTAAAGATTTAAGCCCGGTGGAGCGGGATATATACCGCGCCCAGTTAATCCGCAAAAAGCTATCGGCAGCTCAACAGTCTTAAAAAAATAAAACAGGAGGTGTGTGTTACGATGTTATTCGGTCGTTTTACGCAAAGGGCACAAAAAGTACTGTTTATTGCTCAAGAAGAAGCCAGAAGGCTTAATTACCCCTATGTAGGGACGGAACACCTGCTGCTCGGGCTGATCCGGGAAGGGGAAGGCGTAGCCGCCAAAACCCTGGCCAGCCTGGGCATTGACGCCGATAAGGTGCGGGCCACGGTGGAGCAGATGGTGGAAAAGGTATCCGGCCCCATGCCGCAGGAGATTCCTTTAACCCCGCGGGCCAAGCGGGTGCTGGAACTGGCTGTGGATGAGGCCCGGCGCATGGGCCACAACTATGTGGGGACGGAACACCTTCTCCTGGGGTTGATCCGGGAAGGTGAGGGTGTGGCTGCCCGGGCCCTGGCTTCCCTGGGGGCGGATCTTAACAAGGTGCGCAGTGTGATCATGCAGATGCTCGGCGGCGCGGCAGGGGGACCCGCTCCGGGACAACCGGGTGCGGCCAGACCCCAGGCCTCCAGCACCCCCACCCTGGACCAGTTCGGCCGGGATCTTACGGCCCTGGCCCGGGATGATAAGCTGGATCCCGTGGTGGGCCGGGAGAAGGAGATTGAGAGGGTCATCCAGATCTTGAGCCGGCGCACCAAGAACAACCCGGTGCTCATCGGTGAGCCGGGGGTGGGAAAAACCGCCATCGCCGAGGGGCTGGCCCAGCGGATCGTGCAGGGGAACGTACCGGAGGTGCTGCTCAACAAGCGGGTGGTTACCCTGGACCTAGCCTCCATGGTGGCCGGCACCAAGTACCGGGGCGAGTTTGAGGAGCGCATTAAGAAGGTTATTGACGAAATTATCAAGGCCGGCAATATCATCGTTTTCATCGATGAGCTGCACACGTTGATTGGCGCCGGGGCGGCGGAAGGGGCCATTGATGCGGCGAACATCCTGAAACCGGCCCTGGCCCGGGGCGAGCTCCAGTGCATCGGGGCCACCACCCTGGACGAGTACCGCAAGCACATTGAGCGGGACCCCGCCCTGGAGCGGCGTTTCCAGCCCATCATGGTGGAAGAACCGACGGTGGAAGAAACTATCGCCATCTTAAAAGGGCTGCGGGATAAGTACGAAGCCCATCACCGGGTGCGCATAACCGATGAGGCCCTGGAAGCGGCGGCCAGGCTGTCGGACCGCTACATCACCGACCGGTTCCTGCCGGACAAGGCCATCGACCTGGTGGATGAGGCCAGTTCCCGCGTGCGCCTGCGGGCTTTTACTGCCCCGCCAAACCTCAAGGACCTGGAGAAACGGATTGAGGAAATTCAAAAAGAAAAGGAAGCTGCCGTCAACAACCAGGAGTTTGAAAAAGCTGCCCAGCTGCGGGATCAGGAGCAGCAGTTGAAAAAAGAGCTGGAAGCCCGGCGGCAGGACTGGCAGGCGGCCAGGGGCAAGGAGGAACTGGTTGTTACGGAGGAAGACATCGCCCAGATTGTCAGCAGCTGGACCGGCATCCCGGTGAAAAAGCTGGCCGAAGAGGAAACCGAGCGCCTGCTGCGCCTGGAGGAAATTCTGCACCAGCGGGTGGTGGGCCAGGACGAGGCGGTGCGGGCCGTAGCCCGTTCGGTGCGCCGGGCGCGGGCCGGGCTGAAGGATCCCAGGCGGCCCATCGGTTCCTTCATCTTCCTCGGTCCCACCGGTGTGGGTAAAACCGAGCTGGCCCGGGCGCTGGCGGAAGCCCTCTTTGGCGACGAGGATGCCCTGGTGCGCCTGGACATGAGCGAATACATGGAGCGGTTTGCCGTCTCCCGTTTGGTGGGCGCGCCTCCGGGTTATGTCGGTTATGAAGAGGGGGGCCAGTTGACCGAAGCGGTGCGGCGCAAGCCCTACACCGTGGTACTGCTGGACGAGATTGAAAAGGCCCACCCGGATGTATTCAACATCCTGCTGCAGGTCCTGGAAGACGGCCGTTTGACCGATGCCAAGGGCCGGACGGTGGACTTCCGCAATACGGTGATCATCATGACCTCCAACGTAGGGGTGCATACCCTGCGCAAGGAAGGAACCCTGGGCTTCCGTACCGAACAGGAAAAGGAAGCCAGCTACGAGCGCATGAAGGAGCGGGTGACCGAAGAGTTAAAACGCACCTTCCGGCCGGAATTCTTAAACCGCATCGACGAAATCATCGTGTTCCACTCCCTGACCGCCGAGCACATTAAGGAAATTGTGGGCCTGATGCTCAAGGAAGTGGCCGGGCGGATGAAGGAACACGATGTGGAAGTGGAGTTTACCGAAGCGGCCAGAGAAATCCTGGCCAGGGAAGGTTTCGACGAAACCTATGGTGCCAGGCCCTTGCGCCGGGCCATCCAGCGCCTGGTGGAAGATCGCCTCTCCGAGGAGCTCCTGAAGGGCACTTTCCACAAGGGCGACCGGGTGGTGGTGGACGGCGAAGACGGCCGGATTGTGGTACGCAAAGCCGGCGACAACCAGGCGGCGGGTGGGGCGCCCGCAAGTGCTCAAAGTGAATAGTACCCGCCTGTATGCCGCACCCGCTGAAAAGGCGGAGCGGTAGGGATGGATCTTAAAAAAACGCAGGGGTGCGGGATTTCCCGCACCTCCTTTGCAAATGTCTTTACCAAGAAAACATGGTAAAGTGAAACAGTTCCGTTTCATGTAGGTAAAACAGGAACCAGTAACGCGATCCGTTCACGTATTTCCTGGTAAATGGGGAGATTTACCCCTTCCTTCACCGCCAGCGTAACTGCAAGTCCATAAGGAACTTGATTTGATAACTGACCGGCATCAGCCCGGCAGTTAACTTTTATTTCCATAAAACTGCCGTCGGTATAAGCAACAGCTTTTTCCCCTTCAAGAACCTCATGCTGTACAGTTCCCCGCCGCACCGCTTGCCAGTGAGCGTCCTGTCTTTGGACACCCAATGGCCCCAGGGGCGGCTCAAACCAGAGGGCTGCCCGCCGATAGGCTTGATGTCCTATGTTAATGGGAGTAAACCAGGCCAGCGTGATGATTAATCGGCGATTATCGCGCCGTCCGCTCAAAGATGGGGGCAATGGTACTCTGTAAATATGAGCCTGCCCATCCCCTAATTGCCCACATCCGATCAAAGTGGCCCGCTGCTCCGTACAGCCAAACAGCCTTTCCGTGTTTACCCGGCCATAACCAAAGAAGCGAGCCGCGAACTCCTTGAAGGTTTGTGCGTTTCGAGGGGTCCGAAACAAATGTTCAAATCTTCTGTACGCTTCCCCCCACTCGGCTCCGTGAACCAGCAAAGCCTTGAGCAACACCCCGATATGCTGATCCTTCAATTGTTCCCCGCCCGGCTCGCTTCTTAATTCCCGGACTATATATTCATAAAGCTGGGCTGCCGTTCGGGTGGCCAATGCCGTTGCGTTGCTGGTCCCGCATGTAAAAGCCACGCTTTGCGAAATTCCCCGATTGGGTCCAGGCCAAGCCACTTTTTGGCCGGGCGGTCTTCCAGGGGACACGACTATGCCCATCTTGGTTTCCGTTCCACTACCTGTATACCGCTCCTGATAGAGTTGTTTTCCGCCCGGCATTAATATCTCAGGTTTAATAGTCCTCCGGTACCCTAATCCGACAGGGTTAAGAGGGCTGGGCATGCCCTTGGTAACGCAAGGGTTAAGGCTGTAGCCTGTATAGAAATTGTTACATGTGTCTTCGTGGGTAGCCCCAACGGTCAAGGCATTTATAGCCTCGGCGGGTGACAACAGGCGCCGTTGTCTTGCATATTTGACCACAGCTTGCAGGACCTTTTCTTCCAAAACCTCGGGAGCCATACTGACCACTTGCTCACGGGATGCATCCAGTACCAGATCGTCCCGTTGGTTTCCACCGCTCACCAGCACCAGAACATTGTAATGCCAGGCCAACCAATCAATTAACCGGGCTAAGGGGCTCATAACCCGGTCGAATGGCCTGTTTTTGTCACCAATGGAAAAATTGATTATCTTGATGTTTCCAGCTTGTGGTTTCTCCCCGCCTTCTCCTTCAAAGATCCTTTTAACCGCCCTATGTAGAAGATCAACAGGCAGGCAATCCCAAGGCATTTCTTCTGCACGTGGATCATTAAAGTCAAGGGGGTTCGGCTTCATAACAGGCCGGACATAAATGGGTCGCGTTAAGGGCGGTTCTCTGTTTTCTAAATCACCATGAATAATCAGGGAAGCCATTGCTGTGCCATGTTTGCGTTCACGGGCCTGATACTCACGAGACCACCCGTCAGGATCATCAACGATCAGGCGCCCGGCCAGGCAAGGATGATTTTCTAACGGTAATCCATCCAGAAGGGCTACCACGGGTGTTTCACCTTGTAAAAAAGATGCCTCCTGACTGGGAACGGCCTCTTCCAGCAACGGTTCAACCCCAGAAACAAGGATTTCAGCCTGGCCCATTGGCCGGAAAAACATGACCTGCTCGCACTGCAAGAGACGCAAATCAACGCGTTCTAAAATATTCTGAATCTTCCCAATGGGCAACTCCGCCAGTACCCCGTGATAGTGGATTTCTGGTATGACTGCACTGGAAATTACCTGCCCTTCCAGTTCCGCAATCACTTGGCGAAGTATTTGTTCGCTTCTGTGCCGGTCTTCCCTGTGTTGCCTGTACCATAATTCAGCTTCAAATCGTACCCGTTCCTCCCCCACTTCTACTCGTTCCCGCCAGAAATCTTCTATCCCCGTATCTCTTAACCGATCAGTCCAGTCCCAGGGACGGATATCGCGCAAGTTTTCAAAAAGGGACTTCCACTTATTCTGTCCATATTGAAAGCGTATCCCGGGATCAGTTACGTATTGCTTCCAGAGGGAGAGCAGAGATAGTAGAGCCTGCTGATTGAACAGAACCAGGTAAAGGCGCCCGCCCAAAGACTTTTCCGGCTCTTTTTCAAGGAAAAAGTCCTCGTCGGGCTCGAATTCTGCTTCCAGTTCAGCCATCCATTCCAAACCATCTATTCTTTTGACAGCATTAATGAAATCCTTTATGGAACCTACCGTTTCCAGTACCAATACCTGCTCCGGCACCGTACCAGAGGGGTCGTCCAGCAGGGCTGCTCGCCGGGCGGCAAAAACCCTTTCCAACTCCTGAAACCGCGGCGTCAAGCGTTCTTTTTGACGATCTATGCTTGGTTTATGTAACCGCGGCGGAACAATCGGTTTCCTAAGGTTCCGGTCCGCCTGGACGGGTTCAGGAAAGATTAACAGATGTCTTCTTTTTTCCATCTTTTTTCGCTCCCTGTTCAGCGGCAGGCGGGTTATAACGTAACTTCCATTGTTTTAATCGCTCGGCTACAATGGGTTTTAGGTCTTCTTGGGGCAATGATAAAACATAACGGCGCTGTACATCCATGCAAAATTCTTCAACTTCTGCAAAACTCAACCCTTTCAACTTTTCAGCCAGGATGCGCGGAGCAAACCCCAGGGGTTTGCCTATACGTGCTTCAAACCGGCGAAACCACTCTTCCAGGGCTTTTGGACTGGGTGCCGGCAGAGTCAGGCGAATTTGAAACCTCCTCCAGACAGCCCGGTCCAGAAGTTCCGGATGGTTGGTCGCCGTGACCACCACAACGTGGCTCGGTAAATCATCAATCTGCATCAGAAGGGAACTGACAACCCGTTTAATCTCCCCCGTTTCATGGATGTCGCCCCGCTCCTTGCCTAAAGCATCGAACTCATCGAAAAACAGTAGACAGCGCCGGGTTCTGACATAATCAAACAAACGTTTTAAACGCTGGGACGTTTCTCCCAGGTAGCTTCCGATAATCCCTTCGTAGCGAACTTGAATAAGGGGAATTGTCAGGCCTTCGGCCAGGGCTTCCGCAAGGGCGGTTTTGCCGTTGCCTGGTGGGCCTACCAGGAGCACCCGGTGCCGGGGCTCCAGGTTGTAGGAGCGAAGCAGATCCATCCGGTGTTGCTCTTCCAACAACTCCTGGCAGGCAGTCAACACGGCCTCGGGTAGAATCAAATCCTGCAAGGATCGACGGGGGACAATCTCGTAAAACAGGCTCTGTAGCTGCTCACCAACAACTGGATGAAGAGCCTGGGTGTTATTAGGAAGGGAACGTACATTTTCAAGTAACCGGTCGGCCAAAACATGATGCTGTTTTGCCCGCTCTTCGGCGGCCATGGCCTCTACGGTCTTTCGAAATAGTATTTGATCTCCCATAGCTCCTGCCCGCACTAAACTGAGCAGCAAGTCGGAACGTGCCACGCTTCTCACCCTTCTCTACCTGTATTCCTTGACTTACATTATATCTGAGAATACAGGCCTGATACCAATGCAGTGTGCTTCAAACCCGTAGTTTATGAACTTCAGCGTGCGGCAGTTCTCGGTAACTGTACGCTGGACGTCGTCTTTTACGCCATCAGGCACGTGAGCATGGATTTCCATGGTTACTTCATTTCAGAATCTCGGCCCGGGCCTCGGCCAGAAATCCTTAGAGGAGTTGAACCTTGCGCATCACGCAGTGGCTGGAGACGGATTACCAGCGCAAAACGCACAGTGCACTTGGTATGAGCCCCCTGGATTACTTTATGTCCCAGGCACATGCGGTGAAAATGGTTTCCAACCCGGTTTTTTTAGACGAAAGCTTCCTTTTGCGGGTAACGCGCAAAATTAATCACGACGGAGCAGGAGCGGGAACGACCAGGGCTTTTTGTAGCAAAACCTTCCCGTCCGGCTCAACCTTGAGCAATACGCGGTCGCCTTCTTCAATTCCAAGGGCATTTCTTATCTCTTTAGGGAGTGTCATTAGGCCTTTGGAGCCCACTTTTGGTGTGTAGACCTTAACTTTATCGGCCAACAAAATCACCTGACCAGGAAACATAGATTCCGGTTTTCTGAACCAATTCAACGTAAGCCCGGAAAATCCTGCCGGAAGAGCAAGGAAAAACAGGGGCTGTTCGACCCTGTTGTTTGTGCGCCCGGCATGGGCGTTAACTTGGTGGTGGAAGTCCACTGCAGGGAATCGGATCGGTGCGCCGGCGGCAAAACCACGGCCCGATGAACAAGAACCCCATAAGGAGCTAGACCGTTCGGATGAGCTGGCGAAACACAGCGAAATCCCAGGCTGCCAAGGGACGGTAGAGTAGATGGGGCGGGCGCGGGGTGAAGGTTAACGCTCTTACCCGGGGAGGCCTGCCGGATAAGCCAGGCAAGGCAGGTAACCCGTTTCGAAGGTAGGCTGCAAACTCGCACCTGGCATGGCCCTGGCGCGGGCGCGTTACCGCGGCGCCGGACGGGTGCGCATCCAGGTCTTGCTGACGTTTCTCGTGCTGAACCTAAAGCTCATGGCCCGGCTCCTGGCCGCAAGGCCGGCTGCGGCCACAGGGTGATGCGGGAGGAGGAAGGAAAAACGGGGCGGTGGAGGGCGGGAAGCATCATGGAGCCCATGCCCCAAGGAACCACACCGAACAAGGGAGCAAGGACGGAAGCCGACACCAAGGCACGGCAAGGGGTTATTCTCGGTGTTTTTCAGATGGATCAGGAAGCGCCCCTTTTCTCGAATCAGGCCCCTGACGGCCAAAAACCAAACCAATGACATCATCCGGGAATCCTCCTGGCGTAGCAAGCAACGTCCACGCCTCGCAGTTCCAGCCATTCGCGGGTCTGGCCTGTGATTACAACCGGCACGTTCTGCAGGGCATGCCAATCCCGCGCACCGCACATGGCCATGCCCGTGGCGATCTGCTAGTGGAATTTGCGGATCTCATGTTCCAGAATAGCTTCCCCCAGCATCAAACTCCTCAGGAAGTGGCCAGCCACCCCGACAGCGCGGGCACCCAGGCTCAACAGTTTAAAGCAATCCAACCCAGAAGTCACTCCGCCGCTAGCTATAACGTCCACCGGCCGACCAGACTGTCGGGCTACATCCAGGCATTCCAGCAAGGGTACCGCCGTGGGGATCCCCCAGGAGGCGAAACAGGCGGCGAAGTCATCCCGGCGGCGTAGATGCTCGATCAAGGCAAAATTGGTCCCACCGCGGCCCCCGACATCGATCACCGAGACTTCGGCCTCCAGCAGCCGCAGACATGTCTCGCGTGGAATACCGAACCCTACTTCCTTTGCGATTACAGGTACGGAAATTGCTTCCTGTAACATGCTGATGTATTCCACGATGCCGAAGAACCGGCGCCTACCCTCGGGCATGATCAGTTCCTAGGCAGTATTGAGGTGAACCTGAACTGCACTGGCCTCCAGTATGCTAACGCCTTCCCGGACCAAACCGACCGGGGTCCCGCAACTGACGCTTGCAAGAATGATACCATTAGGATTTTCCTCCCTGGCCACATAAAAGGACTCACGGCAGCCGGGGTCATGAAAAAAAGCGCTTAGCGAGCCTACCGCCATGGTCAGGCCGTACTTGTATGCAAAGCGCGCCAACGTGCGGTTGACTTCTGTGCTCTTATGTGCCAATACCGGCCGGAAAGGAAGAAACAGGTCAGGCCGGGTTTTAGAAAAACGCAGGAGGTGCGGGCTTTTCAGCACCTCCTTTTTCCATTCTCACAAGTGCCTCAGCGCTTCCGCCGGGCTTAAAGAAGCAGCCCGGCTGGCCGGGTACAGCCCGAAAAACAGGCCTACTGCAGCGGCAAAACTGAAAGCCAGGAGCACCGTCCATAAAGAGATGAGCGGCGGCCAGTGGGCAAAATGGGCAATAGCCAGAGCTCCGCCGGCGCCCAGCAGCACGCCGAAAATACTGCCTACCAGGCACAGGGTTACGGCTTCAGTCAAAAAAAGCTGCAAAATGTCCCGCCGGCGGGCGCCCAGGGCCATCAAAAGCCCTATTTCCCGGGTGCGTTCGGTCACCGCCACCAGCATAATGTTCATCACTCCAATACCTCCGACAAGCAGAGCTATGCCGGCCACCGCCCCTATGATCAGGGTCATGACCGAGGTGACCTTGCCTGCCGCAGCCAGTTGTTCCTCCACTGACAGGCCTGTGTAATGCACACCTGAGCCGGGGTGTCTGGCTTTGAGAACTTTCAGGCTATCCTCTATAGCCTGGGGAACGGCTTCCCTGGATACCGCCACCCCGGCTAACTGGTGGATGACCTGTGAGTTTAAGATTTCCTGGGCAAACGTAATGGGAACGTAAGCGCTCCTTATGTTCATCATTCCCATAAACAACGAGGATTCTCTTTCAAGGATGCCTACCACTGTGGCCGGAATGTTCTTGATAAACACCTGTTTCCCAAGGGGATCCGTGTCCGGAAAAAGATCTTCCGCCAGCGCTGCGTCCAGCACCACCACCCCCTGGCGCCCTGTTACATCCGCCGGGGAGATAAAGCGTCCTTTTTGCAGGGGTATATTTCTGACGGCGGTAAAGTCGGCGGTGGTTCCGATGAGCTGTGATAAAACGGGCTTTGTCCCGCTGTACGGCCGCCGCACGTCGATCATCTGGCTGAAAGTGAGGGGAGCCATCTTTTCCACATACGGGGAAACTTCTTTAATCAGAACAGCATCCTGCAGCCGGAAAGTACCAACCGTGGCCATTTCCCCCCGCATATGATCCACTGTGATTTCAAAAGCACGGGTGCTTCCCAGTTTTTCCAATTCTGCGACCAGCACCGCCCGGCCGCCCTGGCCGATGGCCACCACAGCAATAACCGCGGCAATGCCAATGGCAATACCGGAAATGGTCAATGCCGCTCGCAGCCGGTAAGCGGCGAGATTTCCGGCTGCAAAATGGATGAGGTCGTCAAGCCTCATTGCACCGTTACCTCCTCCCTGACCACCGTTCCGTCCAGGAAGTGCAGGATGCGGCCGGCGTAACGGGCGATATCCGGTTCGTGAGTGACGATAATAATGGTACGACCTTCCTTGTGCAGTTCCCGGAAAATGGCCATGATTTCGTGGCTGGTCCGGCTGTCCAGATTGCCTGTGGGTTCGTCGGCAAGAATGAGGGGGGGATCGGTAACCAGCGCCCGGGCGATAGCCACCCGCTGCTGCTCGCCGCCGGAAAGCTCCGGGGGCTTATGTTGCAGGCGGTGGGCGAGTCCCACCCTGGTGAGCAGTGCTGCCGCCCGCTCCCGCCGTTCTTTGCGCGGCACGCCGGTGTAGGCCAGCGGTAGCTCCACATTGCGCAGGATGTTAAAGCGGGGGAGTAGATTAAAGGTCTGAAAGATAAAGCCGATCCGCCTGTTGCGCAAAACTGCCAGCTCGTCTTCGCTCATGGAACTTACCTGCCGCCCGTCAAAGCAATACTCGCCTCCACTGGGTCGTTCCAGGCAACCCAGTATACTTAAAAAAGTGGACTTGCCTGAGCCCGACGGGCCCATCACGGCTACGAATTCATTCCGTTTGATTTCCAGGGTCACGTCTTTTAACGCCTGAACCGCCGCCTGGCCTCTACCGTATACCTTGCTTACTCCCGTGAGCTTAATCACTGGCCTTCGCCCCCGCCTGAATTTTACGAACCGGCTGGCCGTCTTTAATGTTTTTGGGGTTAACAACTACCGCAGCCCCCGGTTTCAGCCCGGCCAGAATTTCGGTGTATAGTTCGTTGGAGCGGCCCACCGTCACCGTGCGTTTACGGGCGAGGTTGCCTTCCACTACGAAAACGGCTTTTGTCTTACCTTCGTCAAGCAGCGCTTCGTTAGGTATCAGGAGGGATTTTCCTGGCTTTACGCGGTGGATGACCACGTCAACCGTAGCTCCGGGCAGAATGTCGTTTCGCTCCATATCCAGGTATACTCGCACCACGTTTTCCGTTTCATGAATGTTACTTCTGGTTACGGCGGGAGAAACCCGGGAAACTTTTGCCGGCAGGGTTTTACCCGGACTCCCGGCCCAGTGGATCTCCGCTTCCTGCCCGGCTGCTATGCTGCGGACATCCTGCTCGCTTACTTCGGCTACCACCTGAAGGGAATTCCTGTCGCTGATGGTTAAGATTATGGTGCCGGGTTGCAGGAAGGTTCCTTCCCGGGCCGTTGTGAGAACCACGCCGCCAATGGGAGCGGTAAGCCGTCCTTTGGCCGCTTCCTGCCGGGCATTGTCCACGGCCACCCGGGCCTGTTCTACCCGGGCCTGAAGCACTCTAATCTTTTCGTCATGGCTTTTTTGCAGCGCTGTTAGACGCGCCTTGGCTGATTGCCGGTTTGCTTCGGCTTTGACGTATTCTGTTTCGGCTGCCTCCAAATCGGCTTCTGGAACGGCGCCCTGCTCGAACAGGGAGCGATAGCGTTCCAATTTCCGGCGTGCGTCCTGAAACTGGGCTTCAGCTTCTTTGAGAGCAGCCTCAGCCTGGGCCACTTCAAGCGCAGCCGGGGTTTGTGCCTGGGCCAGTTCTGCTTCGGCAACGGCGAGGGCCGCCCGGGTTTCCCCGAGCCGTTTCTCCATCTCATCTGTATCCAGCACGCCCAGCAACTGGCCGGCAGCAACATAGTCGCCATCTTTTACCTTTAAGCTTAAAAGCCTGGCAGGAAAAGGAGCCACCACCTCCGCCCGGCGGAAGGCTTCAATCCTGCCTGTGGTCAGGACCTTATCCTCAAATATCCTCTCTTCGGCCTGGGCGGTTTTAACCTCTACCGCGGCAGTGCTGGAACCCCGAATAATACTGGCCACCACCACAGCAATCAACAAAATGGCACCGGCTATGGCCAGCGAGAGTTTAATACTGCGCAACAACCTTCTCTCCTTCCTCTAGCCGATGCCGGTCGGGGCTTTCCAGAAAGCCAGGGCAGATGAGAGCAGGGCAAACAACAGCCAGCACCCGAAGAGGTAGGCGACCGTGCCACCCGGCCGGATCTGCATCGCTGCCGCACCGCCTGTTCCCCAGAGGATCAGGCTCCACCAGGTAAAGGGGCTGCACTGGGTGAGGAAAGAGTAAATAAAGCTTTTTTGATGGGGCAAGAAGGAGGCCAGGCTGAGGCTTACCTGCTGCAGGTTTTCCGCCGGTACGACAAGGGCAATGAGAGTTGCTGTTATTGTACCGATCAGTATGGGGATGTAGCCGTAAACGGCTACGGCAAAAAGAACTCTGAAGGGGGTACTTTTAGCACTAAACGCAGAGAACAGTTTCAGCAAAGCGGCGACCACCAGCCAGACGCCCCAGGGAATCACCAGGGCAGAGATCAGACTTCCTGCAGCGGTTACTTTCGGCACCACCGCTCGCATCATCTCTACTTGATCGGGTGGTATGGGGATTGTCCCCTGTTCGATCATCCACAAAACATTAGCCTGAATTTTGGGTACCAGAACCAGTGCCAGAAGAAAATTTACTCCGCTGATAAGCAGGGATGATTTGAAAAAGGCTGGTTGCTCAACAATTGCTTCAAAAGCTTTCCCGGGACTTGTCAACACTTTAAGCCTCCCGTAGTGTATTTGACCATTTTCACTCATTCATGTAAACCTCCCGGTAAAAATTTACTCGGTTAGTACATTCGCCAGACTTTTTTACATTCCTCCAAAATTTTCTTATTGTAAGAGACCTTCGTGAAACCAGGGAATATACCCTATCTCGCTGTTCAAGATACACCCTCCCCGTGCGAAATCACATTTGAGGACACTCCAGCCGGTGCCGGAGTGCATACTTCTTTCTTTACCGGCAAACCGGGTTCCCGCCGGCACAGTTCAGTGTAAATGGCCGCATATAACCCTTTTTTACCAAGTAATTCGGCATGCGTTCCTTGTTCGGCAACCACGCCGTTATCCAACACGATTATGTGATCGGCTATCTTGACGGTGGACGGCCGGTGTGCAATCACAATAACGGTGGCGGTTTCCTTAAGATCCATGATCGCCTGATATATGGCGCTCTCCGTTTCCGGGTCCAGGAAGGAGGTGGGCTCATCCAGAACAACTATTCTGGGATTGGCCAAAAATAACCGGGCGAGAGCAATCCGCTGGGCTTCGCCACTGGATAGTTGGAACCCTCCTTCTCCGATCCGGGTGTGGAATCCTTCGGGCAGTTGCATGATAAACTCATCAGCTCCAGCCTTCCCGGCAGCAGCGAAAACCTGCTCCTCACTACAGGAACCCACCCCATAGCAGATGTTATCCCAGATACTACCGCTAAAAAGGAACTCTCCCTGGATAACGTACCTGATATTGTTCCGCAAGGATTCTATTGTGACCTGTCTGATATCGACATTATCAATTAGAATTCTTCCCTCCCAGGGATCGTAAAGCCTTACCAGCAATCGCGCCAGCGTACTCTTACCGACTCCACTTCTCCCGACCACCGCGGTGATTTTTCGCGGCTCAAAGGTAGCACTTAATCCCTTTAAAACCGGCTCTTCCGGCTTATACCCGAACCAGACGTTCTCGAAAATTACCTTGCCTTCCTCCAAGAGTAGTTCGACCGCTTCCGGAGGCTCGTGTACCGCCGGCATTACTCGATGGTACTCCAGAAACCGGTATAGACTGGCACGCACATCCTGGAAAGAAAGGACGCTACCAACAACAGAGGCAATACGGGGATATAGCATCCCTGCGGTGAGCAAAAATGCCATAAGCGTCCCCAGAGTGATTTGCCCTGCTAATACCAACCGCCCCCCGTACCATAAAATGCCGAAGGACCAGATGTTGTTAACCAGCACCACGGATAACTCAGAAAACTTGCCGAGCATATAAGCTTTCACGTTTATACCCATCAGTTCTTCCAGACCGGACTTAAAGCTATCTGTCTCCATCGCCCCGGCATTTAACGTCCTGGTGAGCTGAATATTTCTAAACCTCTCGACCACGAAACCGGATAAAAATTGTGCTTTGCCTTTCTGAAGAAGGGCGTATTTTAACAATGGTTTCTGAAACCCAATAATCACCAGTACCTGCAAACATAACACGGCGAACACGAAAAGCGCCATCCGCAAATTCCAGCCGACCATTATAGAGGAAATGATAACGATAAAGAGCAAATCAATAGGTAGTCCAATGAGTAACCGGTTAAAGAAACTTTGAATGGTCTCCGTATCCCCGAAGAGACGATAATTCAGCTCCCCGCTGCGCTGCATCAGCAGGAAATCCACAGGCGCTTTTAGCAATCGCCTGAAAAGGTCGTGCCGCATTAACAACTTAACTCGCTCAAAAGTCCTGACCAGAACGTAGTCCGAAATAATCCCTGTGAAGAACAGAATGATGAGTATAACCCCGCAGATGATCAAAAGCGGCAAGAGCAAATCCCCGCGGCTGGCATGAAAAACAACATCGATCAGAAACCTGGTTAAGTAAGGGGTGGCAAGGCCGGTAAGGGAAAAGATGATACTGGTAAAAAGACCGAGAAGAATTGCGCCCGTCTTGCCCTTCAGGTAGATTTTCGCCAGATTCCACAAAGCTACTAGATCCTTCCACATAAGTTTTAAAACCTCACCATATAAATAGTGAACAATAAGTCACAGTTTTGCTGGTTGTGCGCCCCTGGCTATAAGTTCCCGGTAGAGATCTTCTACACCAGGATACAAAAGCACGTAGTAGCGACCGTCGAACTCCAGCACTACCTCATGGGACGATCCGAGATGCCGGAAATACAGCGCTTTTTTGCCATTTTCAAATCTGAACCGGCCGGCAGAAAAACCTGGAAGGCCAATCCCTCCCGTGCGCAGAGTCGCCTGCCACGATCCTGTGCTTTCTACCAGGGCAATGCGGGTTTTGTCCAGCTCTACGATCTCCGGAGATCCAGGATTACCTTTAATCTGCAACTTTCCGTCTTCCAGTCGCCAGCCCGAACCGGTGTAAAGCAGGGCCATGATCAGGAATACCGCCAGCCCTGAGGTTACAATAAACACTTCTACCATCAGTACAGGACGGAGGTTGGGTGAGATCCCTTTTTTTCGTAATTTCCACACCCGCCACAGCATAAAAAGCAAAGGAAAGCCGAAAACCGCAAGATATAAAATATAGAAAAGAGGGTCCACGGGAACGAAAAAGGCCTTAAGTACTTCCCAAAAGCTAAGCTGGTAGGCCAATTTTTCTCGCCTCCCACCGCGCGAAAATTTCCTCTTTCCTCGCCGCCAGAGTGAGCAACTTTTTCCGGCAGGCCGTACCCAGGTAAAAGCAGGCTTCACACCTCCGGTAAAATTTTTTTTCCACCCCCAGTTCGGCCAGTACCGCTTCCGGTCCTTCGAGGTGCAGCCACCAGTAAAATACGTTACGCTGCATCCGCCCGACAATTTCGGGCAGGGAAACCCCGGAAGCCATACTATCTACCGTCAGAATGGCCTGCGCCTTACTGTTTATGATGTGCCCGCAACAAAACAATATTTTTCCATCCGGCAAAATTGTTAAAGTATGCCCGGCCTCCTGGCAGGCCCCTTGCTCTCTTTTTTCCATGTCGGAAGGGAAAAGGTGTAAAGGCAGTTTCCGCCGGGCGCGGCCTAAAGGAAACACGAAATCCTCCAGGAACTTGATTTCTTGCTGGATGCCGGCATCTTTGAAGATCCTGCGTAAGTAACCGGATCTTATCCTGGCCCCATGGTACAGTACCGAGCCCACCAGCGTGGTCATGCCCAGTTCAGTTGCCGCCCTTATGGCGTTGAGCAGATTCCGCTCACCGCCGAACGACTCAAGATACTTTGCATGAAAGTCGTCGTAACTGATATTGAGTTCGTCAAGACCCGCTGCTCGATAATCCTGCAGAAAACGATATGCTTTCTCCGCCGTTTGGGCCCACCAGGCGTTGGTCACCAACCGGGTAACGAAACCTTTTTCATGCGCCAGCTTAATCCCTTCTTGTATGAGTTCCGGGTAAAGTGTAGGTTCGCCACCGGTAAAAACGATCACCCGGATGGACGGCAGGGCATAAGCCTGTTCTATGACCCGCTGCATAACACCTGCCGCCAGCACTTCCCGGCGCTCCGGTCCGGCAGCGACGGAGCAATGATCACAGGAAAAGTTGCACCTGTACGTGGTAATAAAAGCCAGAACCTGCGGAATCATGATTTTTCTCCTCCTTGATGATTCTGGTTTAAATGCCGCTTCACCGCTTCGACAAACTTCTCCGGCTCAGCGGGGGAAAGGTAGTATGTTTTTCCATCAGTGGTTTTAATTTGCACCATTTGTTTGGTGAGATTAGTAGCATAAACCTTTACCCTGTCGCCCTCTTGTGTGCGGAATATACCATACCAGCTCCAAAAACCCCCTACTCCTATTTCTCTAGATAACCAAACATTTTCTACTATTTTAATAGCATGTATGGAACTGTAAGTTATAGATATACTTCCGGCTAATCTATTGATTGCCAAACAATGATTGCCGACAAGGTACCCGCGAGGTGAAAAAAAATAACTCAAGAATATAATAGAGAAAGACAGACCACCAGCAAAATATCCTTCGGCTCCCTCCAGGAACCAATCTTCGAAATGCAGGTATGTTTCCCTGGGGAGTATGTAAATAAAAACATTATTCAGCGGGGAAGCGATGAAAAGAAGTGGAATAAGTGCTACCAAGCCAAGAGCAGTCCATAACATTACACCCTTATCCCATGAAGCCATTTTAAAAAATTCTTGGTTAATTGTTTAACACCTCCTCAATTTAGATAAGAGAGACGTTGGTTAGGAGGGGACGCCCCTCCCAACCAACTCATGAATAAGATATAAACTAACTAGTAATGTTAACCACTAATTTTTGTCGAAGTGCCTACATATGTCCGATAAGCAACGACAGCGTAAACTTGATTGATTAGCGCAGCATACACATATGCACCAACGGCAATAGGAAGAACGACAAATGGGGTATAAATCGCTGTAGGCCTTATTCCAGTATCCGGCGACGAATTACCAGCCATCACCGCAACAGCATCGACCGGGCGGTCAAGTTCGAATTCCCTCACCGGTACCCACCTCCTTCCTTTTTGAATTTAGAAGAAGGTGGTCTCCATTGAAAATCACTCTCCCCTGGTGTATAATAATCGCCGAGGGTAGGGTGGGTTTTCCCCTTGTCGAACCGTTTAAGGGTGGGTTGACCGGGGTGGAGACCACCTTACTCTCGTTTACCTCCGCTGCCACTCTTTATTAAATGGCAGCCGCCTTTATCTCCTGCTCTATTAAATCCACAAACCGGGCCAGCGAACGCATTTCCTTCTCGGCGGCCATTTTCTTCACTTCCCGCAGCACGGTCTCGTCGTCGCCGCCCATCCTCGCCACCAAAAACTCGTTGTCGTTCGAGTAAGCAAACACCTCCTGACCGTCACCTGTTCTCCCTATGTAGACAAAGGGCTCAAAAACCTGGCTGGAGAGGTTCCGGGAAGTGTACAACACATTTTCGATGCTCTTTTTGGAGCTGGAAGCATCTATATCCGTTAAAGTGCACATGCGGACAACCGTGTAACTACCTGTGGCCAGAATATTTACATCCCGAACCCGAATGGTCACCACTGCCCCCGCGCCTGCTTCTTTACCCGCCACCCGCGCCAGGGACAGGTAGGGAGCTACGTAAGCCAGATTCATAGTAGCAAGCGATTTTAACAAAGCTCCCTTGCTGAAAGCTTCCAGCTCCCTGTTATCTTTTTCCAATGTGTTACTTTCCAAGTCTTTAGCTCCCACATTAAGTACTTCTTCCAAAGCCTTCTCCCCCCTGACCATTATCCGGCCTACCTCAGACTAATCGTACAGTCTTCACCCCTTTCATCCCATTGTCCGGATTTGCTTCAATTATAAAAAATTTTCCTCCTGTTGTCGTTTCAAGTCGGTATCAATTTGGTAACAAAACGTTAACATACGCTCTGAAAGAGGAATTTTCTACATTATGTCGAAAAGGCTCCATAAAACAGGAAATGGAGGTTATGGAATAATCTATGGAAAAGAAAATCCTTATTGTAGAGGATGAGGAAGGTACAAGAAATTATGTTCGTTTTGTTCTGGAGCAAAACGGTTTCACCGTTTATGAAGCTGCCTGCGGGGAAAAAGCACTGGAACTGGTGCCCTGTGTACAGCCCCACCTCGTGCTTTTGGATATAAAACTTCCTGGAGTGGACGGTTACGAAGTGTGCCGCAGAATCAGGAATAACCACCCCGGCGCAGGTATTATCATGCTTACCGCCTGCGACGAGGGCATAAATAAGGTGAAGGGGCTGGAGCTGGGTGCCGATGATTATATTGTTAAGCCCTTTGATTCACTGGAACTGGCGGCCAGGGTAAAGGCGGTATTTCGCCGCCTTTCGCATACTCCCGGGGATATACCTGTTTCTTACAGTGATTTAAAAATCATCCCCTCGACCAGGCAAGTTTACAGGAAGGGAGTACCTGTTGCGCTGACGCCCAAGGAATACGACCTGCTGCTTTTTTTGGCCCGGAACCCCAACCGGATAATCAGCAGGGAAGAGCTTTTAAACCATGTATGGGGTGATAATTATTCGGGAGAGCTCAAAACAGTGGATATATACATCAGCAGGCTGAGGGCCAAACTGGAGAACCGGCCGGATAAACCCAGGTTGATTAAAACAATCCGGGGTGCCGGTTATCTTTTTAAGCCTGACTAAAAGGACGGGCATTATATTTTGACCACCCGGGAACTGGCCCGGATGATCCGCCGGGCCGTCATCAAGCTTTGATCAGCATGGGGAATTCGACCAGCCCCAGGGCCTGTCCACGGGAACCAGGGCCATCTTTGCCGCCACCGGGGGGGTGATGGAGGCGGCCATCCGCACCTCCTTTTACCATTCTCACAAGTGCCTCAGCTTTATGATATAATGGTTTTGAGGTGATTCAAATGGAAAACAATTTGGAGAAAGCAACCGGTATTCTGCAAAAGCTTTCTGTGGAAAGCCTGAAAACGGCAATTTCCTTGTTGGAGATCCTGGCCCTGAAGGAGGTATAATGGAACCAGGATTTTAGACAATGAAGTGGAGTCACCCCTTTTAGGAAAAATAAAAGCCTTGCTTCCAAGCAAGACTTTCAACTTCCCGCGAACTGCCGCACCAGGTCGTTGGATAACCTGAAACCGCAGTTTTTAAGTTTTTTAAGCAGTGCGGGCATGTCTTCGGCCTGCAGCAGGCCTTTCTCTACCGCTGTTGTAAGTATTCCTACAGTACCCGTTAAGCGGAAGCCGAATCGCTTTGCCGCTTTCCTTCCCCGCTTTTCGTCCATTACCAAAAGGTGAGTTTTAAGTTCTCTGACCAGGACGAAACATTCGGATTCGCCCGGGCCGAACACGTCATTTAGGATTTTGACGGTGGCCATATCGTTGACTTTCTTCACAATTATCCAGCCGTCACTGACGGCCCTCTGGATTTCTTCACGCCCGGGTGATTTCCTGAGAACTTCTGCAAAAACTGCATTGGGGATGTATAGCTTCCCCCAGAGCATTTTGGGTATTGTCAGCAGTCCCAGGTGTGCCAGCCCGATGAGCGGCGACGTATCACTTACTACGATCTTCTCCAAGGGCATCCAGCTCCTTGATGGCCTGCAGGTCTTCCTGGAGGTCCTCCAGGCCGTAATCGATCCCCAGGCCGTAGTCGGCAAGCAGTTCCATGAATTCTGCGTAAGGCAGTCCCGATATTTCTACTGCCTTGCCGAGACTTACCCGGCCCTCACTGTAGAGGGTTACAGCGAACCTTATCTTTAATTCCCTTTCCAGCTCTTTTTCCTTCAGACCCAACAGATGGATCACTTCTTCCGGTATATTGACGCTCACGGTCACTTGCTTCATTTTGCACACCCCCAAAGGTATTATAACCCGGGGACCAAATGGATTACCAGCCATTGTATTTCCCCTTTGGTGATTGTTTTTTGTTTGATGATTTTTGGCCACCGCGCACGCCTCGTAAAATTCATGAGCCATAGATAAATTTTTTCCATTCTCACAAGTGCCTCAGCGCTTCCGCCGGGCTTAAAGAAGCAGTCCGGCTGGTCGGGTGCGCCTGAAGTATCCCCAGTTTTTTAAAGCCCCTGTTTTGGCTCGGTAGCGAGCGACTTGAGCCGAGCACTAGTTTGGCCCCCCAGCACTCACTGTAACCGGAGTTCTTTGATAGGATGATTGCTACCTAAATATAGGCTTTCAACCTCCGGGCAGGTAAATGGATCCGGTGAGTGCTGGGTCACTGGAGCGAGCGGGAGCCAAAACAGGGTAGTTGGAAAGTGGGGATAACTCAGCGGGTGCGCTTCTTGACCAGGTTAGCTGGTTAAGTTATACTTATTTTAGAATGGTATTACGCATGGAGGATTTTATATGTCTTATATCGCTACTATATCCTCGAAAGGTTGGGTAGTTATACCCAGGGAGCTTCGCGAACGGTACGGAATCCGTCCCGGGGGAAAGGTACTTTTTACAGAAAGCGAAAGCGGTCTAACCATCGTGCCGTTACCCGAAGACCCAATCAAATCATTCAAGGGTATTTTTAAAGAATATCCCCTGGTGGATGAATTACTGGAAGCCCGAAAGGAAGAGGTCGCTCGTGAAGAATTACGTACTAGACAGCTACGCGATGCTGGCGTACTTCCAGAATGAGGCCGGGGCTGACGACGTGGAAAAACTGCTGGTGGAAGCGGCGGCCGGGAAGGCTGCCCTGTTCATGTCTGTGATCAATTATGGTGAAGTGGCCTACATAATCCAGCGGAAAGCCGGCAAGGAGAAAAAATACCTGTTCCTTTCGATAATGAACGCACTTCCCATTGAGATAACCGGAGTTGACAGGGAATTCGCCCTTGGCGCGGCGGACATTAAAGCCGAACATGCCATTTCGTTCGGAGATTGTTTCGCCCTGGCTCTGGCACGCCACGTCCGGGGAACCGTGGTAACCGGTGATCCTGAGTTTGAGAAGGTCGGAAATCTGGTTCCGATCTACTGGTTACCCCGGAAAAGTAGGGGCCGCTAAGCTACTGGTTTTCCGGTGGGCGGACAAACCCGCCTTCATAGTTTATTACCGGTTCCAACCGCCGCCAATAGGGTCTTCCGGACCCAAAGGACGGATTACGGTGATTAAATCCTGTTCTGGCATCGTTTTTAACTTGTGGAAACAAACTAATAAATGTTATACTAGAAATGTTATCCTCTGTAAAAACATGAGCAGGAGTGACGGAATGATACTTGACGAAATGATACTTTAAGGAAGAAATCCTGATTTCATGTTAAGGAAGAGTGACCATGGCCGGTAAAACCCGCTTTTGCTGTCAGGAATGCGGACACTGCACCCCCCGCTGGCTGGGTCGCTGTCCTGAATGCGGGGCCTGGAATACCCTGGTGGAGGAGGCGGTTGCCGGGACAAAGCAGCGCCCCGGTATAGATACTCCCACTCCCCTTCCCATTACTCAGATTTCGCTGAATAAGGAAGAACGCTTTTCCACCGGTATCGGGGAACTGGACCGGGTGCTGGGTGGCGGTGTGGTGCCTGCCTCCCTAATTTTGTTGGGGGGAGATCCGGGGATCGGTAAATCTACTCTCCTTTTGCAGGTAGCTACCTGCGTAGCCGGTGCCGGACGGGTGGTGCTTTATGTTACCGGTGAGGAATCGGTGCAGCAGGTGCGCTTGAGGGCCTTCCGCCTGGGTGTAGAGTCCAGCCGGCTGTATCTTCTCGCGGAAACAGATATAGATGCGGTAGAAAACAGCATCAGATCCTTGAATCCCGCCCTGGTAATTGTGGATTCCATCCAAACCATGCATAAGGTCGATTTTGGTTCGGCTCCGGGCAGTGTGGGACAGGTGCGGGAGTGCGCCACCCAGTTTATGCGCCTGGCCAAAGAAACGGGAGTAGCCATTTTTCTGGTCGGGCACGTAACCAAGGAAGGGCTTCTGGCCGGCCCCCGCGTTCTGGAGCATATGGTGGATGCAGTGCTTTACTTTGAGGGGGAAAGGCACCAATCCTACCGTATTTTGCGGGGTGTGAAAAATAGATTTGGTTCCACCAACGAGATTGGCGTTTTTGAAATGAAAGATGACGGTCTGGTGGAGGTTGCCAATCCTTCTTCCTTGTTTATGATCCAGCATCCCGCCGGGCCGGTGGCCGGGGCAGTGGTGGTTCCCACCCTGGAAGGAACAAGACCGCTGCTGGTGGAAATACAGGCCCTGGTGTCGCCCACGGGCTTTGGCAATCCCCGGCGCATGACTGCAGGAGTGGACTACAACCGGGTGATCCTGATCATGGCCGTGCTGGAAAAGCGGGTCGGCCTGCATCTGGGCAGCTATGACGCCTATGTCAACGCGGTGGGCGGGGTGCGCCTGGTGGAGCCGGCGGTAGACCTGGGCATAGCGGTGGCCCTGGCTTCCAGTTTCCGGGATATTCCCGTAAACTGCCGCCTGGCGGTGGTGGGGGAAATAGGCCTGACCGGGGAACTTCGCCCCGTCACCGGGATAGAGAAACGGGTTCAGGAGGCGATGCAGCTGGGGTTTACCCACTGCCTGCTGCCCCGGGCCAATCTGGGCCAGGTGGACCCGTCCCGGTTGGGATCCATGACCGTTTGGGGGGCTCAAACGCTGTCCGAAGCCCTTGAAATAGCCCTGGAACAATGAAGGGGTGAAACCTTGAAGGAGGAACGCGTGGAAGACAGGCTGTTGCAGTTACTGCGTACTGTGGCTCCCGGCACCCCCTTGCGGGAAGGCCTGGAGAATATTCTGCGGGCGAAAACGGGGGCGCTAATTGTTATTGGCGACTCGCCGGAAGTGATGGAGATTGCTGAAGGGGGATTTGCCGTCAACGCGGAATTTACGCCGGCCAACCTTTATGAGCTGGCCAAGATGGACGGGGCCATTATCTTAAGTTCGGATTTAAAGCGGATTCTGGCGGCGAACACCCAGCTCATTCCCAACCTGAGCATTCCCTCCACCGAGACCGGGATCAGGCACCGTACGGCCGAGCGGGTGGCCAAACAAACCGGTGCCCTGGTCATTTCCATTTCCCAGCGCCGTGGAGTGATTACCATCTACAAGGGGAATTTGAAGTATGTATTGCGGGATGTGGGGGTAATTCTGGCCAAAGCAAACCAGGCTATTCAGACCCTGGAAAAATATCGGTTGGTGCTGGACCGGGTGGTGACGGAATTAAGCATCCTGGAGTTTGAAGAGGCGGTGACTCTCTTTGATGTGAGCCGGGCCATCCAGCGCGTGGAGATGGTACTGCGGGTAGTCAAGGAGATTGAAAAATATATCAGTGAACTGGGCGTAGAGGGCAGGCTGATCACCATGCAGTTGGAAGAACTGGTGACCGGCGTGGAACATGAGGGTCTCCTGATCATTCGTGATTATACCACAGCCGGGGATAAGCCGCCGGGCACTATTCTGGGTATGATCAATAGCTGGCCGGCAGAGGATCTTTTAGACCTTTCCCTCATTGCCCGCGCCCTGGGCTATCCCGGGAGTGCCAGCATTCTCGACCAGAGCGTTTCGCCCAGAGGGTACCGCATTCTGGATAAAATCCCCCGCCTGCCCCTTCCGGTAATTGAGAACATGGTCAAGGAGTTTGGCTCTTTGAAAAATATTCTCAATGCCAGCATTGAAGAACTCGATGCGGTGGAAGGCATCGGGGAGGCGCGGGCCCGCTCCATTAAGGAAGGGTTGGCCCGTTACCGGGAGCAGCTCGTCCAGGAGCGCCATAATTAAAAAGGCGTTGCCAAACGCCTTTTTTAGGCCAGGTTGTATATACCCAGAATGCGCAGATGTTTTTGTTCCCTGGTTACTATATCGTCCAGATTTAAATCAAGCAAGTGGCAAAGGGCCGCCAGGTAGAACAGACAGCGCCCGATGGCGTTTTCTACCGCTTCCCGGCATTCCTCGCACATTTCCCCCGCCAGGTGTGATTCCAGCAGATGGCGCAGATCGGCCAGCGTGGCTTCCGGGGGAATTTCTTTTTTACGGGCGTTTATTCTCAGGCATCCACAACTGGTAACCGTTTTAATCACTGCCCGGTTCAGGCGGGCGTTTGCTTCCTGGGTTTTGGCCAGGACATCCAGTACACTGCGGTTGCAGACCAGCACTTCCGAAACCGTGCGCTGAAAGTCATCATAGACCACATTTTTGATCAAAACGGTACCACTCCTTTGTAAAAATGGCCCTTTTTGATAATTATACCCACCGGGGACTTGTCCTGTCAAACCAGGTTGGCTGCCAAAATTGCTGTTGACACCACATAGCAGCTATGCTAAAATTATAGTTTCTTGACAAAAAGTCAGGTCCCGTGTTATAATAATGCACGGGTAAAGTTTTAGTTTAAGGGGGTCCGGCGTTGTTTAAAGTTGGTGATAAAGTCGTGTACCCCATGCACGGGGCAGGGATCATCGAAGCCATTGAGGAAAAGGAAGTCCTGGGAGAGAAGAAGCAGTATTATATTTTGCGCTTACCCGTGGGTGATATGAAAGTAATGATTCCCATCGCCAACTGCCGGGAGGTTGGCCTGCGGGAGGTTATAGACCGGGCAAGCGTTCCGAAGGTGATCAATGTTCTCAAGGGGAAAAGTACCGCCATGTCCTCCAACTGGAACCGGCGCTACCGGGCCAACCTGGAAAAAATGCGTAGCGGTGATATATATGAGGTAGCCGAAGTGGTGCGTAACCTGGCCAAACGGGAGAAGGAAAAAGGCCTTTCTTCCGGGGAAAGAAAAATGCTTGAAAATGCGCGTCAAATACTAATCAGTGAGCTGGCTCTGGCTACCGAGTTGGAGGAAGAAAAGGCCCAGTCCCTGGTGGACAGCGCTTTCGCCTGATACACGTCAGTAATTACTGGCGTGTTTTCTTTTTTACAGGTAAGATTCTCCATTTTTTAGTTGAAGTGGCTGTCCCTTGGGACTATAATATAAGTGTCAGCAGTGCAAATAATAACTAAAACAGCAAATGGTAAAATGGTATAAGGAGGTGAAGAAATTGCTCAGGCGCATTATTTTTTTTCTGCTGATCTCCCTTTTTTCGGCATCCGGCTTTTATGTGGGCTTGCTCATCCTGGACAAGGGTCTTTTATCCCTTCCGGCCGGTTTACCCCAGCTTAAGTTTGGCATCCTGGCCCTGAGTACCCTGGTGGGGCTGGTTCTGGGATTAGTGCTGGCCTCTCCGATTATCCGTGGGGCGCTGCGCTTGACTTCTTTCCTGGAACAGCGCCTTTCCAGGACACCGACCCAGGACCTGGTCATGGGTTCTGTGGGCTTGATTATTGGACTCATAATTGCTAATTTATTAGGTTCAATTCTTTTCGTTCTGGGACCTTTGGGCAGGTTAATCTGGATCCTGGGTACGCTGCTTTTGGGTTATCTGGGCATGAGTGTGGCCATAAAAAAGCGGGAAGAATTGCTGGGTCTGTTTAGCAATTTTCCCCGCTTCGGCAAGGAAAAGGTTTCCCGGTCGGAAAACCGCCAGTCCAATTACAAGCTGCTGGACACCAGCGTGATCATAGACGGCCGCATTGCGGATCTGGTTGAGAGCGGCTTCATCGAAGGCACCCTTCTGGTCCCCGCCTTTGTGCTGGAGGAACTGCGGCATATCGCTGATTCCCCGGACGTGCTGAAGCGCAACCGCGGCCGCCGGGGCCTGGATATCTTAAACCAGATGCGCAAGAATTCCCCGGTGAAGGTGCAGATTATCGACAACGTGCGGGGCCTGGATGATGTGGCCGAGGTTGACTCCAAGCTGGTGAAACTGGCCCAGAAGTTGGGGGCCAAAATAATGACCAACGATTTTAATCTGAACAAGGTGGCCGAGCTTCACGGCGTGAAGGTGCTCAACATAAATGAATTGGCCAACGCCATCAAGCCGGTGGTCCTGCCTGGAGAAGAGATGACCGTGCAGGTGGTGCGGGACGGCAAGGAGGCCGGCCAGGGAGTGGGCTACCTGGACGACGGCACCATGATCGTGGTGGACGGGGGCAAAAAATATATAGGTCAAACCATCAGCGTGCTGGTGACCAGCGTTCTGCAAACCGCGGCCGGACGGATGATCTTTGCCCGCCCCCGGCAGGAACAGCGCCAGGAGGCACAAAATGTGCGGTACAACGGGGTGAACGCCCTTGGATAGTGTTTTTGGCGTGGTGGTGGCCGCGGGACGATCTGTACGGATGGGGCAGGGAGTAAACAAGCAGTTTCTGCCCCTTTCCGGTTTGCCGGTACTGGCCCGGAGCCTGCGGGTTTTTGAGGAGGCTGTGCCGGTTAAAGGTTATGTTCTGGTAATGGCAGAGGGTGAGGTAGACCGCGCGTCCCGGCTGGCCTGTGAATGGGGCTGCCGCAAGCTGCTGGCGGTGGTGCCCGGTGGTGAGCGGCGGCAGGATTCCGTGCGCAAGGGGCTGGAGGCCCTGCCGGCGGAAGCGGAGATAGTGCTCGTTCACGACGGTGCCCGGCCGCTGGTGGGGGTGGAAGAGCTGGTGGCGGTGGCCTCCGAGGCCGCCCGCTGGGGGGCGGCCACCCTGGCCGTGCCTGTGAAAGATACGGTCAAAGAAGCCGGTACCGACGGCTTTGTGGTCCGCACCCTCCCCCGGGAGGTACTGTGGCTGACCCAAACCCCCCAGGGTTTCAGGTATTCCCTGCTCCGGGAAGCCCACCAGAGGGCGGAGGCGGAAAAAATTACGGCCACCGACGATGCTTCCCTGGTGGAGGTTCTGGGCCACCGGGTGAAGCTAGTGCCCGGCTCCTACCGGAACATCAAGATCACCACCCCCGAGGACTTAGCCGTGGCGGAGGCGCTGCTCGGAATTGAAGGGGGAATTTCCATGCCTCTTGCCCCTTTGCGGGTGGGTTTTGGTTATGACGTGCACCGGCTGGTCACCGGGCGCCCCCTGATTCTGGGAGGGGTCAACGTACCCTTTGACCGGGGGCTGGAGGGCCACTCCGATGCCGATGTGCTGGTGCATGCCGTTATGGATGCCCTGCTGGGTGCGGCCGGGCAGGGGGACATCGGGCGCCATTTCCCCGATCATGATCCCCGGTATGCCGGCATTTCCAGCCTTCTGCTGCTGGAACGGGTGGGCCGCCTGCTGGCTGAGAAGGGTTTTGCCGTGAACAACATTGATGCCGTGGTGGTGGCCCAGGCACCCCGGCTGGCCGCATACATTCCCAGCATGGAATTTAACATTGCCCGCTCGCTCGATATTGATGCCGGCCGCATTAACGTCAAGGCTACAACCACCGAGGGGCTGGGGTTTACCGGCACCGGTGAGGGAATAGCGGCTTACGCCGTGGCCGCCGTTGTCTCTTCTCGGGGTCGTCCTGAAAATCCATTGCCCACAGGAGCTCTGGATTAACCGCGCAGGGACGGAATTCTTCCGGGGGCAACCGGCATGGCTTTTATACCCGGCGAAGGAGTGGAGTCTATTTTGAATACTAAAGACCTCGTGGTGACCCTGTTAAAAGAGCGGAAGTATGATGAAATCGCCGAAATGGTGGCCGGGGACAGAGCCAGGATCAGGTACTTGAGGAGGCTCCTGTACGAGCCGGGTACGCTCCTCTGCTGGCGAGCCATCGAGGCCATGGGTGTGGTGGCCGGGCGCCTGGCCGAAGAAGATCCCCAGGCGGTAAGGTTGATTTTGCGCAACCTGCTCTGGGCCATTAACGAGGAATCCGGGGGCATTGGCTGGGCCTCCGTGGAAGCCATGGGGGAAATTGTTGCCCGCCGGCCGGATCTATATGGGGATTATGCTTCCATCATCCTTTTTCACGTGGAGGAGGAGATGCTGCGCCGCGGAGTAATGTGGGCGGCAGGACAAATTGCCCGGGTCAGCCCGGACCTGGTGAGGAGATACATACCCATGCTGGCTCCCTACGTTGACGATCCCGATCCGGTGGTGAGGGGATATACCCTGCGATTTCTCGGCATCATGGGCGAGAAACTGGATAGGGAGCAATACGGGCATCTGCTGCAGGATACCAGTACCGTACCCGTTTATGGGAGCGGGGAGATACGTCAACTGACTGTTGCCGAATTGGCCGCCGGGGTAGTTGAAAAAATTGCCGAACCAGGCTGTTTATGCCCCGGCGTAAAATAGACAGGTGTAATTATTGACCCTCGACGGACGCGCAACTTACCAGCTGCTGATAAACTTCTTCCACCTGCCTTCTGGTTTCTTCCAGGTTGCCGTCGTTATAAATGACAAAATCGGCCCACTTCATTTTTTCGCCCAGGGGAGCCTGGGCGTTAATTCTTTTCAGGGCCTCATCCCGGTCGAGACCCCGGGCTAAAAGCCTTTGAAGCTGCACCTCGGGGGAAGCGTAGACCACAATGATTTTGTCCACCAGGTGCCCGGCTCCTACTTCAATCAACAGGGGGATTTCTTTAATAATCACCGCCCCGGGATTCCCGGCTAAAATTTCTGCCGTAATTTTTTGGTCCTCTTTAAAAACTGCCGGGTGAACGATCCGGTTCAACCGCGCCAGCTTTTCCGGGTCGTCAAAAACCAGGCGGCCCAGCTTTTTACGGTTGATGGTTTGATCGGGGTTCAAAATTTCCACCCCGAAAAACCTGACAATTTCCTCCCAGGCCTTCAACCCCGGGCGCATTACCTTGTGGGCCAGGACGTCAAAATCGATGACGTGGGCTCCCAGTTCCTGGAACAACCTGGCTACCGTACTTTTGCCCGTGGCAATGCCGCCGGTAAGACCTGCGATCATCTCCCACTACCATCCTTTTCCCCTGTCACGGCCATGAAGGCGGCCGTGCCGGGCATGAATCTCGCCCCCGGTTGTTCGAACCGGAGAAAGGCGCTTTTTCTACGTCATTATTCTAACCCCGCGCGAACGGCCCGGCAAGGCCCCGATTACATTCAAAAGTTGCCTCTCTACCGGGCCGGTGATATAATATGGGTCGAATAATGTGCTTTAAAGTCTTGTAATTTTAAATTGCAGAGGAGGACCTTTTTTGTCCGGCGTCAGAGTAAGATTTGCCCCCAGCCCCACCGGCCCGTTGCATATCGGAGGGGCTCGTTCGGCTTTGTTTAACTGGCTGTTTGCCCGCAATCAAGGCGGCACTTTTATTGTGCGCATCGAGGACACAGATCTGGAGCGCTCTTCCCGGGAATCCGAGGAAAACATCCTGGCCGCTTTGCGCTGGCTGGGCCTCGATTGGGACGAGGGGATTGAAGTGGGCGGTCCCCACGGCCCTTACCGGCAGACGGAGCGGCTTCCCATTTATCAACGTTATGCCCGGCAGCTTTTAGAAAGCGGGTGGGCCTACCGCTGTTACTGTACCGAAGAGGAGCTGGCTGCCGAGCGGGAAGCCCTTTTGGCCCGGGGCGAGATGCCACGCTATACCGGCCGATGTCGTTACCTGTGCGAGGAGGACAGGCACCGTTTGGAAGCCGAGGGGCGCCGGCCGGTACTGCGTTTCGCGGTCCCCTCCGGGGAAACCATAACCGTGCAGGACCTGGTCCGTGGGGAAGTATCCTTTGATGTTGACGGCATCGGCGATTTTATTATCGTTAAGTCTGACGGCATTCCCACCTACAACTTTGCCGTGGTGGTGGATGATCACACCATGGGCATTACCCATGTCATCCGGGCGGAGGAGCACCTGTCCAATACGCCGCGGCAGATTCTCATTTACCGGGCCTTCGGCTGGCCGGTGCCGCAGTTTGCCCACGTTTCGCTGATCCTGGGCCGGGATCGCACCAAAATGAGCAAGCGGCACGGAGCCACCTCCATCGAGCAGTACCGGGAGATGGGCTACCTTCCCGAGGCCATGGTCAACTTCCTGGCCCTTTTAGGCTGGTCTCCCGGCGGGGAAGAGGAAATCTTTACTCTGGAAGAGTTAAAACGGCAGTTTTCCCTCGAGCGGGTGGCCAAGAATCCGGCCGTTTTTGACCTGGACAAGCTAAACTGGTTGAACGGCCACTACATTCGTCAAAGCCCCCTGGAGCGGGTTACCGATCTGGCCGTACCCTTTTTGCAAAAGGCCGGATATATTTCTGGCGAGGTAACACCGGAGCAGTATCAATGGTTGAAACAACTGGTGGCGGCCGTACGGGATTACCTGACCAACCTGTCTGAGATTACCCGGCACGTGGACATTTTCTTTGCGCCGGAAGTGGAGCCGGAAGATGAAGAGGCCCGCTCGGTGCTGGCCGGGGAGCAGGTTCCCCGCGTGCTGGCCGCCCTGGCAGAGAAAATCAAATCGGCAGATGGGTTGGATGAAGAAATTGCCCGGAGCATTTTGAAAAGGCTGCCCAGGGAACTGGGTTTGGGCGCCCGCAAAGTTTACCTGCCCATCCGGGTGGCCCTCACCGGCCGGACCCACGGCCCGGAACTTTACCAGGTCATCCCCCTCCTGGGCAAGGAAAAGGTGCTGGCCCGCCTGGCCCGGGCAGGTTAATTGTATCAATGCTCCGGTTTGCCACTTGGAGGGTGGGTTATGTTCAAGCAACTTAAGCGTGATATACAGGTGGTATTTGAACGGGATCCGGCGGCCAAAAGCCTTCTGGAAGTGCTGCTCTGCTATCCCGGCCTGCATGCCATTATCATGCACCGGATAGCCCATTTCTTTTACCGGAAACGACTCTTCACCATTGCCCGGTTGATTTCCCATATCTCCCGCTTCCTCACCCAGATTGAAATTCACCCCGGGGCCAAGATCGGCCAGGGACTTTTCATTGACCACGGAGCCGGGGTGGTCATCGGGGAAACGGCGGAAATTGGCGATAACGTAACCATCTACCAGGGAGTAACCCTGGGGGGGACGGGGAAGGAAAAGGGCAAGCGCCACCCCACCATAGGCAACAATGTGGTCATCAGCGCCGGCGCCAAAATTCTCGGCTCCTTTACCGTCGGGGACAATTCAAAGATCGGCGCCGGGTCGGTGGTGCTCAAGCCCGTACCTCCAAACAGCACCGTGGTGGGGGTGCCCGGCAAGGTAGTCATCCAGGACGGCAAGCGGGTGGGTTCGGCCAGCGCGCCGGATATTGACCTGCGCCACGACTTGCTGCCCGACCCGGTGGCGGAAGTAATTAACTGCCTGATGCACAACATTGAGCGCTTGGAAAAACGGGTCCTGGAACTGGAGAAAAAGCTGGCGGACAGCAAGCCGGCCGAACCCTTAAAATCTTGTGACGCCGTGGTGCAGGGCGCCTTTTCCCGGCCAAACGAGTCGTGAGGGGGCGGTACGCCGGTCCTGAAACGAAGCACTGTGAGCTCGGGACCGGCGTACAGGCCGCTTCATAACGTGGATTTAGAGGAGCGATTGTTCCATGGAAATATACAATACTTTAACCAGGCGTAAGGAAAAGTTTATTCCCCGGCATCCGGGACGGGTGGATATGTACGTCTGCGGGCCGACCACCTACAACTTCATCCACCTGGGCAACGCCCGCCCCCTGGTCTTTTTTGACACCGTGCGGCGGTATTTCCAGTACCGGGGCTACCGGGTAAAGTATGTTCAGAATTTTACAGACATCGACGACAAGATCATCAACCGGGCCCGGGAAGAAGGTGTCGATGCCCTGGCCCTGGCCCGCAAATATATTGACGAATACTATCGGGACGCCGGGGCCTTAAATGTGCGGCCAGCCGATGTACACCCGAGGGTTTCCGAGCACCTCCCGGAAATTATCGATCTCATCAGTACCCTTATCGAAAAGAGGGCTGCCTATGTGGTAGATGGGGATGTCTACTTTGACATCAGCGCCTTTCCCGAGTACGGCAAGCTGTCCGGGCGCACCCTGGAGGAAATGCAGGCAGGAGCCCGGGTGGAGGTGGATCCCCGCAAAAAACACCCCATGGATTTCGCTCTGTGGAAGGCGGCCAAACCAGGCGAACCGGCCTGGGACAGCCCCTGGGGTAAAGGGCGTCCCGGCTGGCACATTGAATGCTCGGCCATGGCTTTAAAATACCTGGGGAATAACTTCGACATTCACGGGGGGGGCTTTGACCTGGTCTTCCCCCACCATGAAAATGAAATTGCCCAGGCCGAGGCGGCCACGGGCCGGCCGTTTGTGCGCTACTGGATGCATAACGGTTTCATTACCGTTAACCAGGAAAAAATGTCCAAATCCCTGGGCAACTTCTTTCTGGTACGGGAAATTTTGGACAAGTTTCCCCCGGAGGTAGTGCGCTTCTTCCTCCTTTCCACCCATTACCGCAGCCCGCTGGATTTCGACGACGAAAAGATGGCTGCAGCCGGGCGGGGACTGGAACGCTTTAAAAACAGCATCCGCCTGTTGACCGAGGCCCTGGAACGGCCGTCCCGGGAACATTCAAAACCCGAAGATGAAGAATTTATAGCCGCCCTGGAAAAATACCACCGGGATTTTGTGGCTGCCATGGATGACGATTTTAATACCGCCCTGGCGGTGGGCATTTGCTTTGAACTAGCCCGGGAAGTCAATGCTTACCTGCATGGCGCCGCCGGGTCTCCCTGCCGGGCGGCCCTGGAAAAGGCCATGGATCTTTTCCGCTCCTTTAACGAAGTGCTGGGCCTTTTCCGGGTTGATGAAAGGACCGGGCGCATACTCATCGAAGGGCGGCATGCAAAAAGCGATGGTCTTGAGGAAGCCCTGATCGAGTTGTTGCTGGAAGTGCGGCAGCAGGCCAGGGCGAAGAAAGACTGGGCCACTGCCGACCACATTCGGGATCGCCTGAAGGAACTGGGCATTATTCTGGAAGATACGCCCGGCGGCGTGCGCTGGAAGAGACAGGGATAAGGGGACCGGTTGCCTTGGCTATGTCCTTACCCGGGAAGATCATTCCCAACCCGGAACAACTGCCGGCCCTGGTGCTGGCATATATTGGAGACGCCGTGTATGAGCTGGCCATCCGTCAATATCTGGTGGCCCGGGGGATCGTTTGCGTGAATCAACTGCATCAGGAAACCATAAAATATGTACGGGCCGATACCCAGGCCCGGGTGATGCATGCCCTGAAAGATGAACTTACCGAAGTTGAGGCTGCCGTTGCCCGGCGGGGCCGCAATGCCCGGAGCGGCCACCCACCCCGGGGCTCCGATGTGATCAGCTACCGCTACAGTACGGGGCTGGAAAGTCTTGTCGGTTACCTGTATCTATCGGGGCAAAGCGAGCGGCTGGGAGAAATCCTTGCCCTGGCCCGCCAGGTGGTGGAAAAGGATGACTGAAAAGGCGGCTTGGGAAAATATCATTGCCGGCCGCCACCCGGTAAAAGAGGCCCTTGCGGCCAACCGGTCCATTAACAAGCTCCTGGTGGCTAAAGGAGCCGGCAGCGGCGCCCTGCAGGAAATCCTCAACCTGGCCCGGGAACGGGGGATACCCGTCCAATATGTGGACCGGTCCCATCTGAACGGGCTGGTTAAGGATGCCCCGCACCAGGGAGTTGTAGCCGTGGCGGCGGCCAAAGAATACGTTTCCGTGGATGACATCCTGGCTGCCGCGTACCCTCAAGATCCCTTTTTAATCCTGCTGAACGAAATCACCGATCCCCACAACCTGGGAGCCATTTTACGTACGGCCGATGCCGCCGGGGTACACGGTGTGGTTGTTACCCGGCGCCGTTCGGCACCCCTTACCCCGGCGGTGGTCAAGGCTTCCTGCGGGGCGGTGGAATATGTCCGGGTGGCCCGGGTGCCCAATCTGGCCCGGACCATTACTTACCTCCAGGAGCGGGGGCTCTGGGTGGTCGGGGCCTGCGGGACGGCCAGGGACATATACTGGGATGTACATTTGGACGGCCCCATTGCCCTGGTCATTGGCGGGGAAGACAAAGGCTTGGGGAGATTGGTGCGGGAAAAATGCGATCAACTGGTCAGACTGCCCATGGCCGGGCGGGTTGGCTCCCTAAATGCCTCGGTGGCGGCGGCCCTGCTGGCCTACGAGGTGGTCAGGCAGAGGAGACGGGCCCATGGACGAGTACCTGATCGTTGACGGCTATAATATCATTCATGCCTGGCCGGAACTGGAACAGCTTTCCGGGTCAAGTCTGGAGCATGCACGCACCCGGCTGGTGGATATTTTAGTCAATTATGCCGCTTTAACCGGGGAGCACGTGGTGGTAGTCTTTGATGCCCACCAGGTGAAACATAGCGGGGACCGGTCGGAAACCGTTGACGGGGTGCAGGTGATATATACCCCCGAGGGAGAAACTGCCGACGCGGTCATTGAGAAACTGGTTGGTGAGCTGTCCCGGCGGGGAACGGTCTACGTAGCTACCTACGACTGGGCCGAACAACGGATGATCCTGGGACGGGGTGCCTACCGGATCACGCCCAGGGAGCTGTGGAAAAAGGTCCAGCGCACGCAGGAGGAAGGGAAAAAGCATTACGACAGCGGCCGGCCGGCCGATGCCTACTTAGAAAACCGCCTGGTGGACGAAATTCGCCTAATTTTTGAACGCTGGCGAAGAAAAAAAGACTAGCCAGGACGATTGTGGAACGAAAGCAAGTCCTAATTTTTCTTGACGGGTTACCGGGGCTGAGATATAATTAGTTAGACAAAATTAAAGAAAGAGGTACGGGGAGAATGCCTTGATCCGTTCAAAGAGAAGAGAGTCGGGATCTATGTTGGCCCGGGCTTCTGATTGACGGCGGAAAGGCTTTTCTTTTTCTTTTGTGTTGAGCGTTTTGAGCGGGAAAGCCGGACACACAAAGCGGGGGGGATATTGTGAGTCTGAGCGTCCAGAGGGAATGTGCGAGCTGTTATCACATGATGGAGGATGAGGAAGTGGTGGAATACGCCCGCGAAGGTGATGACGCGGCCCTGGAGTACCTTATTAACAAGTACAAGAACTTTGTGCGGGCCAAGGCACGTTCCTACTTCCTCATCGGGGCTGATCGGGAGGATATCATTCAGGAAGGAATGATTGGCCTTTATAAGGCCATCCGTGATTTCCGGTTGGACAAGCTTTCATCTTTCCGGGCCTTTGCAGAACTTTGTATTACCAGGCAGATCATTACAGCCATCAAGACGGCCACCCGGCAAAAACACATCCCGTTGAACTCTTATGTTTCCTTGAATAAGCCCATTTACGACGAAGATTCGGACCGCACCCTTCTGGATGTCATCTCCGGTACCAGGATTGCCGACCCGGAGGAGTTGATTATCAGCCGGGAGGAATTTTATGATATTGAAGAAAAAATGGGCGAGATCCTGAGCTCCCTGGAATGGAAAGTGCTGATGTCCTACCTGGAGGGTAAGTCCTACCAGGAAATTGCTGAGGACTTGAAGCGCCACGTCAAATCCATTGACAACGCTTTACAGCGAGTCAAGCGCAAGCTGGAAAGGTACCTGGAAAAGCGAAACAACTAATTAGCCAGGAAGGGTTACTTTAGAAGGTAGCCCTTTTCATTTTTATATTTGACCTCGAAGGGCAAATTCCTGCTTTCGGGTCGAATTTTCGAGCATTTTTCGGTGAGGAGCTGTGTCCAAATGCTTGAAGACGTTCAAACCACCCTGCAGGATTTAAAAAATATGGTGGCCGCCTTTGTGGAGGAGAGGGACTGGGCGCAGTTTCATACGCCCAAGAATCTGGCCATGTCTGTGGCCATTGAGGCCGCCGAACTAATGGAGCTTTTCCAGTGGTCCGACGGGCGGGAGCTGGAACCCGGGCTTTTAGAGCGGGTGGAGGAAGAACTGGCCGATGTATTGATTTACTGTCTGGCCATGGCCAACACCGCAGGCATTGACCTGGCCCGGGTGGTAAAGCAAAAAATGGCGGCCAATGCCAGGAAATATCCTGCAGATCTCTACCGGGGCAGGTACCGGTAGTTTTTTGGCTAATTAAAGTAAGTGCAGAATAATTTCTTAAAATAATTTTAAGACTGTTGACCATTAACATGTTTAGCGTTATGATTATGGAGAGGTTTTCAGAATAACCGGGTAATTGAGCGGTTTTTCAATAAGTCAGTCGGGAGAGATGTCCATGCATTTAACGGAAGAAGAAAAAAAGGTTGCCTTAGAACAAACCGGGAACATCCTGGAGAGTTATTCTCGTGAGCGGGGTAACCTGATTCCTATTTTACAGCAGGTACAGGAAAAGCTGGGTTATGTGCCCCTGGTGGCCATGGAAGAAGTGGCGCGGCACCTGGGTATGCCCCCCGTGGATGTTTACAGCGTGGCCACCTTTTACAACCAGTTTCGTCTCATTCCCCCGGGGAAACACCAGATCAAAGTATGCATGGGCACGGCCTGCCACATGAAGGGGGGCAATATCATCCTGGACTGCTGGAAGAGGCGGCTGAGCATTGACGTTAACCAGGTTACGCCGGACCGGGAATTCAGCCTGGAAAGGGTGGCCTGCGTGGGATGCTGCACCATGGCACCGGTAACGGTGATCGATGAAGAGGTGCACGGCAGGGTAACCCCTACCCGGGTGGACGGATTGCTCTTTTCCTTTGGCGTAAAAATCCCAAAAGGCCAGCAGAAAGAAGGGGAAGCAATTGGGCGGGAGTAGCATAGTGACAGAAATTTTTGAAAAATTGCAGCAAAAGTCCAGGGCTGTCTGGCAGAGCCTGCGGGACCGGCCCCTGATTCTGGTGGGCACGGCCACCTGCGGCCGCGCAGCCGGAGCCCTGGAGATTTTAAAGGTAATTAAAGAAGAGCTTGTAAAACACGGTATTGACGCCCAGGTCCTGGAAGTGGGCTGCATGGGCCATTGCTATGCGGAACCCCTGGTTACCGTTTACAAGCCCGGTTTTCCACCCATCAGCTACGGCTACGTTACCGCGGGCATTGCCGGGCGGCTGGTGGAGGATTTTCTGGCCGGTGACGATCCCTGCCTGGAATTTGCCCTGGCCGCGCTGGAGGCCAACGATATGGTTCCGGCCCTCACCGACTTTCCCCGGGGAATGATTGAAAGGCCCATTATTCTGGACAAATGTGGTCTAATTGACCCTGAGCAAATTGAGCACTACATCGCCCTGGGCGGGTATGCCGCCCTGGCCACAGCCCTGGCCCGGGAACCGGGTTGGGTGGTTGAAGAAATAAAGGCTTCCGGCCTGCGGGGGCGGGGTGGGGCCGGTTTTCCCACCGGGCGCAAGTGGGAAACCTGCCGTTTGGCGCCGGGGGAAGAGAAGTATGTCATTTGCAACGCCGATGAAGGGGACCCGGGGGCCTTTATGGACCGGGCCATCCTGGAGTCAAACCCCCACGAGGTGCTGGAGGGGCTGGCCATTGCCGCCTACACGGTGGGAGCCCGCCGGGGCTATTTCTATATCCGCGCCGAGTATCCCCTGGCCGTGGAAAGGGTGAAAAAGGCCATCGAACAGGCACGTCGGGCCGGCCTTTTGGGGACCAATATCCTGGGCAGCGGTTTTAGCTTTGACGTGGATGTTTTTCAGGGTTCGGGGGCCTTTGTCTGCGGCGAGGAAACGGCCCTGATCGCCTCCATGGAAGGGGAGCCGGGCCTGCCCCGCCACCGGCCGCCATTTCCCGCCACTGCCGGGTTGCGGGGCAGGCCCACGGTGATTAACAACGTAAAGACCCTGGCTTACGTGCCCCATATCATTGAGCGGGGTGCCCAATGGTTCAGGGAGACCGGTACTGCCGGCAGCCCTGGTACAGCCGTCTTTGCCCTGGCCGGGAAAGTGATCAATACCGGCCTGGCCGAGGTGCCCATGGGCACCACCCTAAGACAACTGGTTTATGACGTGGGCAGCGGTATTCCCAAAGGTAAGTCCTTTAAGGCCGTGCAGATTGGTGGTCCGTCGGGGGGGTGCCTGCCTGAAGCAGCCCTGGATATGCCCATAGATTTCGACTCTTTAAGCCAGGCCGGGGCCATGATGGGTTCCGGCGGAATGGTCATCCTGGATGAGGACGACTGCATGGTGGAAATAGCCCGCTTTTTCCTGGATTTCACCCAGAAGGAATCCTGCGGCAAGTGCACCATGTGCCGCCTGGGAACCAGACAGATGCTGGACATCCTGGAGGCAATTACAAAGGGACAGGGCAGGCCCGGGGATATAGAGCTTCTTTTGGAACTGGCTGAAGACGTGAAGTCCGGCTCGCTGTGCGGGCTGGGCAAGACGGCGCCCAATCCCGTTTTAAGCACCATCCGCTATTTCCGGGACGAATACGAGGCCCACATCAAGGAACGCCGCTGCCCGGCGCTGATGTGCCGGGAGTTGATTGCCTATTACATCCTGCCGGAAAAATGCGAGCGCTCCTGTGATGCCTGCGTGGGCAGTTGCCCGGTGGAGGCCATTTACCCCAACGAGGACCGCATTAAAGTTATTGATCAGCAGAAATGTGTTAAGTGCGCAAGCTGCCTGGAAGCATGCCCGCCCCAGTATAAAGCGGTCATCAAGCTCTCGCCGCCGGAGCTGGTGGCCGAAAGGGGTGCTACCAACAGAGGATGAAAATGGCCGCCGTTTTGCACTGAGCGAGCGACATTGAGCCGAGCCCCGCATCCAACCAGGTTCACTGACCACATGATCCTGTAAAAATATAGCCGGAGGATTCAACATGAAAACAGTCACCTTAACCATAGATGGCCGGGCCGTGCAGGCGCGGGAAGGGGAAAAGCTGCTCCGGGTGGCCCTAGAAAACGGCATCTACATTCCCAACCTCTGCGCCATTCCCGGAGTAAAACACCCGGCTGCCGCCTGCCGGTTGTGTTTTGTGGAGATCGAGGGCTACCCGCGTCCGGTGACCGCCTGCACCGAGCCCGTGGTGGAAGGCATGGTGGTGTCCACCCGCAGCCCGCGGGTCGACCGGCTGGTGAGTACGGCCTTTGAGCTCCTTTTGTCCAATCACCGCCTGGACTGCGCCACCTGTCCCCGCAACCGCTCCTGCGAATTACAAAGGATTGCCCGGGAACGCCGCTTCCCCCTGCGGGTGAAACGGCTGAGAAAGCTGGAACGGAACTTGCCGTTGGACGACTCCAGCCCGGTATTGCGCTACGACCCCAACAGATGTGTCCTCTGCGGGCGGTGTGTGTGGGTCTGCCGGGAAAAAGGTACCGGAGTGCTGGGTTTTGCCGGAAGGGGATTCGAGCGCAAAGTAACCACCTTTGGGGATGTTCCCCTTGGCCAGTCGGGCTGTAACGGTTGCGGCGAATGTACCAGAGTCTGTCCCGTGGGTGCCTTGACGGGGAAAGAGGTCTGATCTTCCCAATTTGAGATCAATACCGGAAGTACCGAATTTAGCTGTAATGCTGCCAAAGTTTACCCCATCGTCGCAGAATGAGATAAACTCACGTTTCGCTTTGAGATGGATGCTGAAAAAATACTGCCGCAGGAAGTACTTTCTTCCTGCTTTATTTTTTCTGCTGCCTGGACGGCTCAAGGCCCTGCCGCTTATTCCCCCAACCGCCAGCAATTACAAAGAGTCTGGCACAACTCTTGCGTGTATAATCAAGTAAAGGCTCCAAACCGCGCGAGGTGATGGCAATGGCTAAAGTTCTAGCCGCTCCACAAGCTGTGAACATAGAGGTGCGCCAGAGTTGGTGCAAGGGCTGCGGGATTTGCGTGGCCCTGTGCCCCAAAGGAGTGCTGGTCCTGGATGATTCCGGCAAGGTCGCGGTGGCCAATCCCGGCCAGTGCATCGGCTGCGGACGGTGTGAAATCCACTGCCCGGACTTTGCCATTGGCATAGAGGTGAAGGAACAATGAGCGATGTGGTGGAAATGGCCCGTCTGATGCAGGGCAACGAGGCTGTGGTGGAAGGGGCTCTGGCAGCCGGCGTGCGTTTTTTTGCTGGCTACCCCATCACCCCCTCCACGGAGATTGCCGAGCTGATGGCCGAGCGCCTGCCCGGGTTAGGCGGTAAGTTCATCCAAATGGAAGATGAGATCGCCAGTATGGCCGCGGTAATCGGTGCTTCCCTGGCTGGGGTGAAGGCCCTTACGGCCACCAGCGGCCCGGGCTTTTCCCTGAAACAGGAAAACATCGGCTATGCTGCTATGGCTGAAATTCCCTGCGTGATTGTCAATGTGCAGCGCTGGGGTCCCAGTACGGGCATTCCCACCGCTCCCTCCCAGGGGGATGTGATGCAGGCCAGGTGGGGAACCCACGGCGATCACCCGGTTATCGTCCTCTGTCCTGCCTCGGTGCGGGAGGCGTACATGCTGGCCATCCGGGCGGTGAATTTATCGGAAAAGTACCGGGTGCCGGTGATCCTGCTCATGGACGAAGTGATCGGTCACATGCGGGAACGGGTGGTGCTGCCTCGGGCCGGGGAAGTGGAGATAATTGAGCGTAAAAAGCCGGCTGGGGAGCCAAAAGATTATTACCCCTACCGTCCCGATGAAGACGGCGTGCCGCCCATGGCCAACTTCGGAGACGGTTACCGTTACCACGTGACCGGCCTGGTGCACGATGAGCAGGGCAACCCCACCACCGACCCTCGGGTTGCTGAAAGCTTAATTCTGAGGCTGCACCGGAAAATTTACGATCATCTGGATGATGTGGTTACCGTAGAGGGTTATCAGCTGGAGGATGCGGAAGTAGTTGTGGTCGCCTATGGTGCGGTGGCCAGATCGGCTAAACGGGCGGTCAAAGACGCCCGGGCGGCGGGGATCAAGGCGGGGCTGTTCCGGCCGGTAACCATCTGGCCCTTCCCGGAAAAAGAGGTGGCGGAACTGGCCGTCCGGGTGCGGCACATCATCGTGGCCGAAATGAACCTGGGCCAGCTCAAGGGAGAAGTGGAACGGGCGGTGCAGGGCCGGGTGAGGGTGACGGGGGTTAACCGGCTGAACGGGGAACTGATCACCTTTGACGAAATCCTGTCCGCCGTCAAGGAGGTGACATCAGATGCTCAGTCAGGTTGAATCCCACCTGCGGTCTGACCGGTTTCCCCATATCTGGTGTCCCGGTTGCGGCAACGGCATAGTTTTAGCGGCGCTGGTCAGGGCCATTGAGGAACTGGGCTTAAACCCGGACAAAACTGTGGTGGTCTCCGGCATCGGCTGTTCCTCCCGGGCGGCGGGTTACCTCGATTTCAACACCCTGCATACCACCCACGGTCGTGCGCTGGCCTTTGCCACCGGGATCAAACTGGCCAGGCCTGAACTGGATGTCTTCGTCCTGATGGGAGACGGCGACGCCACGGCCATCGGCGGCAATCACTTTATACACGCGGCCAGGCGCAATATAGACCTCACGGCCATCATTTTCAACAACAGCATCTATGGTATGACCGGGGGGCAATATTCGCCCCTTACTCCTCCCGGCAAAAGGGCAACTACCGCCCCCTACGGGAATATAGAGCGGAACTTTGATATTGCCGAACTGGCTAAAGGTGCCGGCGCCACCTATGTAGCCCGGACCACCACCTATCATGCCACCATGCTGGAAAAACTGATTGTGGCCGGAGCCAGAAACAAGGGCTTCAGTGTCATTGAGGCCATTACCGCCTGCCCGGTGGGGTACGGGCGGCGCAACAAAATGGGCAACGGGCTGCAAATGCTTCTCTGGCAGAAGGAACACGCGGTAACGGTGAAACAGGCGGAAAAAATGAACCCGGAGGAGCTTCAGGATAAAATAATCATTGGTGAGTTGTACAGGGGGGAAGCCCCCGAATACACCGCCATGTACGAAGAAATTATTGCCAGGGTAAAGAGCAAAAACCAGTGAGAGCAAAGGAGATGAGTAAAATGTCCAGAACGATAGAATTCAGGTTGAGCGGTTCGGGTGGCCAGGGCCTGATTCTGGCGGGGGTGATTTTGGCCGATGCGGCCATCCGGGACGGCAAAAACGCCGTACAGGCCCAGTCCTACGGCCCGGAAGCCCGGGGTGGCGCCAGCAAGGCGGAAGTGATTATCAGTGACGGTGAAATTGATTACCCCAAGGTGGTCTTGCCCGATGTAGTCCTGGCCATGAGCCAGGATGCGGCCGATAAATATGCCGGGAAAGTCAAAAAGGGCGGCCTGCTGATTGTGGACAGCACATACGTGAAAAATGTGCCGCCCACTCCCGCCCGGGTGTACAGCTTCCCCATCAGCCGCCTGGCCCGGGAAAGGACCGGCAAGGAACTGGTGGCCAACATGGTGGCCCTGGGCGTCCTGGTGGGCCTCACCGGCGCCGTTTCCCGCCGGGCGCTGCAGCAGGCGCTGCTTTTCCGCATCCCCAAAGGTACCGAAACCTTGAACATGCAGGCCCTGGAAGCGGGGTTTGAAATGGCGAAGGCCTCTTCGGTAAAGGTTCCGGCTTAAAAAGAAGGGTTGTTCCAGACGGGGAACACATTACCAGAAAATTATTTGGCTGCCAGAAACTGCGGGAGGGAAAACACTCCCGGTGCAGAAGAAATAAATAGGGCTGTAATTGATACTGTCGCCAGTCCGGGGAAGATTTCCTTCCGGCTGCTTTTGCGACAGTTTCTTAATTACGGGCTGAATTGGACCACGGGGGCCATCGGGGGGAAAAAGATTGCTATGGAAGAAAAATTTGTATGTTCTGTGCCTGACCCAGTTTCTGGCCATGTCTTCAATGCAGTTGATCATGCCCTTTCTTCCCTTCTATATTGAGAAACTGGGCGTTACAGAACCAGGAGCCGTAACCGTCTGGACGGGTATCATTGCCTCGGCCAATTTTCTGGCTTCGGCCATTATGTCCCCGGTGTGGGGGAATATGACGGATCGCCTTGGTTGTAAAATTATGGTTCTGCGTTCACTGGTTGCCCTGGCGACATTTGCCGTCTTTTTAAGTCTGGCGCAGAATGTTTACCAGTTTACGGCCATCAGAGCTTTGATGGGGGCCTTCAGTGGCTTTAATGCGGCAGCCATTGCCCTGGTGGCGGTGAACACGCCCGAACAGCACCTGGGTTATGCCCTTGGGCTTTTGCAAACGGCCCAGGTGGCGGGAACCATAACAGGCCCCCTGTTTGGTGGAGTAATAGCCAGCCTTTACGGGTACCATCAGGTTTTCCATCTGATTACATTGATTAATGGCCTGGCTGCGGTAATGGTTTATATTTTGATCAGGGAAAGTTTTGGCCCTGGCTGCACCGTACGGGATATTCGCGATCCGGCGGAGAAAAATGGATCTTCCCCCGGACAAACCCCTCTCTGGGTTGTTTTTGTTGTTATTTTCATTGCCCAGTTGTCCGTACGTATTGTGGAACCAATGGTACCTATCTTTGTGAAATCCTTATACCAGGATGAGCGCTTTCTGTCCTTAATTGCCGGGATAGTCATTGCTTCCACGGGTGTGGCCAATGTGCTGGGCGCCCCTGTGCTGGGGCGCCGCAGTGACAGATCCGGCTATAAGTTAACCCTGGTTCTGTCCCTTACCGGTGCGGGTCTTCTGTATCTGGCCCAAACTCTGGCCAGTTCCCCCTGGCAACTGGGCATTTTAAGATTTTTCCTGGGCTTTTGCATGGCTGGCATTTTCCCGTCCGCCAATGCCATAGTGGGGCACCTTTTCCCGAAGGAAAAGCGGGGGAAGGCCTACGGCATAATTTCCAGCGCCACTTTTTTGGGCAATTTTGCCGGGCCGCTGACCGGGGGATTGATTGCCGCCCGGTTTAGTGTGCATGCCGTTTTCCCGGTTACCGGTGCACTGTTACTGATCAATGCGGTGTGGGTGGTTAAATCCCTGATGGAACCCAGAAAAATTTTTAACCCCCGGCAGGAGGAAAATTAAATATTTATGGCGAATACACTATTAAGTCGGTTTTCAAAAAATTTACAACAGGGACTTTAATGCTTTCAGCGGGGATGGTATGGAGGCTTGAAGGTGAAAAAGACGGTGTTTGTGGCCGGCCATGCCAGTCTTCCCCAGGGTATGGCCGCCAAGGGTATATACGGCACGCTGGCCATTGTAGCGGAAATTGATCGGAAGTACGGCGTTATTGTTCAGGCATCCTGCACACTGGTTACTCCGCTGGCTCAGGAGTATATCAGATCAATTCTGGTGGGCCACAGCCTTTTAGATGGCATAGAAGGGCCAATTCAGGAAATTAAAGAATATTATCACGGGGCGGCGCAGAATGCCCTAATTGCCGCCCTCAAAGACTTGTACCGGACTTACCTTAACGGTGCCGGGCAGGCAAGTCAAAAGGCCAGGTAGTATAAAATAAGTCAGCGTCCCGTAATTAGGGTCGTCAACTGTAATATCTACAATCGCCCGAGCGATCGGGCGGTGCGAGTAGATAGGTAGCCAGTTGTACGCCGGGCGTCAACGGTTACCTATTTTTATTTTCGGATTTTTGGTTTGGTTTGGACTTTTACTTATATTCGTGCAGGGGAGTGATGTTTGGGGAATTGATCCGGAAGGGAGAACAGATATACCCGGCCTTTTTGCGGCCGGCGAGGTGGCGGGAGGAGTGCAGGGCAGGAACCGCCTGGGCGGGAACTCCCTGGTGGACATTTGTGTCTTTGGCCGGCGGGCCGGACAGGCAGCGGCGCTTTTTGCCAGGGGGGTCCTTCACCTGGAAAGCTTACGCTGGAACACGTGCGCCGTTATCATCGGGAACTGGCTGCCGAAGGCATTGAAAAGGGGCGCGTCTCACCGCTGTTGCTTCCCGATTATACCCGTCCCGAAGTTAAAGAGCGTCGCTATAGTTAAATTATTAATGATATAATTGGATAATAAGCATTTACCCTTCGCTGGAAGCGGCCTGGTTTCGTTACTCCAATAGAAGAGGTGGTATTTATGGGCTATAATCTCACCCAAAAGATCCTGCTCAATCACTTAGTTTCCGGTACCATGCAACCGGGTCAGGAGATCGCCATCAGGATAGATCAAACTCTTACCCAGGATGCTACCGGTACCATGGCTTACCTGCAGTTTGAGGCTATGGGCATCCCCCGGGTTAAAACCGAACTTTCCGTATCTTATGTGGATCATAATACCCTGCAGACCGGCTTTGAAAATGCCGACGACCACCGGTTTTTACAAAGTACGGCGGCTAAATACGGGGCTTATTTCTCCAGGGCGGGTAACGGTATCTGCCACCAGGTTCACCTGGAAAGGTTCGGCGTACCCGGCAAAACCCTGCTGGGATCGGACAGCCATACCCCCACGGCCGGGGGCCTGGGCATGCTGGCCATTGGGGTGGGTGGTCTGGACGTGGCGGTGGCCATGGGCGGAGGTCCTTTCCATATGGTGATGCCCAGGGTGGTCAACGTCCGGCTGCACGGCCGGCTGGCGCCGTGGGCCACGGCCAAGGACGTGATCCTGGAGGTTTTACGCCGCCTTACCGTTAAGGGTGGGGTGGGCAAGATCCTGGAGTACGGCGGGGAAGGGATCAAATACCTTACCGTGCCTGAACGGGCTACCATCACCAACATGGGGGCGGAGACGGGAGCCACCACTTCCATCTTCCCCAGTGATGAAGTAACCAGGGCCTTTTTACGGGCCCAGGGCCGGGAAGAGGTCTGGGTGGAACTGGGGCCGGATCCGGATGCCGCATATGATGAAGTGCTGGATGTTGATTTAAGCACCCTGGAGCCCCTGGTGGCCTGCCCCCACAGTCCCGACAACGTAAAGCCCGTGCGCGAGGTAGGGCCGCTGGCCGTGGACCAGGTGGTCATTGGTAGCTGTACCAACTCTTCTTACCTGGACCTGATGAAGGTTGCGGCCATTCTCAAGGGGAAAGTGGTGCATCCCCGGGTGAGTCTCGTTATCGCCCCCGGCTCCCGGCAGGTATATGCCATGCTGGCACAAAACGGTGCCCTGGCGGATCTGGTGGCCGCCGGTGCCCGGATCCTGGAGTGCGCCTGCGGGCCGTGCATTGGCATGGGGCAGGCCCCCCCTTCCGGCGGGGTTTCGGTGCGGACCATCAACCGGAACTTCAAGGGACGCAGCGGTACGGCCGATGCCCTGGTGTACCTGGCAAGCCCGGAAACCGCGGCAGCAACTGCCCTTACGGGCAGGCTGACCGATCCAAGGGAACTGGGCGACCCTTCGGAAATCGCGCTGCCTGAAAGATTCCATGTGGATGACCGCATGATCTTACCCCCTGCTGATAACCCGGATGACGTGGAAATCGTGCGCGGTCCAAACATAAAGCCCCTGCCGGTGGCTGAATCTCTACCCCGGAGCATACAGGGCCGGGTGCTCATTAAGGTAGGCGACAACATCACCACCGACCACATTATGCCTGCCGGGGCCAAGGTATTGCCCCTGCGTTCCAATATCCCGGCCATGGCCGAGTATGTTTTTGCCGCCGTAGATCCTTCTTTCTCCCGCAGAGCCAGGGAGGCCGGAGGCGGGATTATCGTGGGCGGGGAAAATTACGGCCAGGGCTCCAGCCGGGAGCATGCCGCGCTTGTTCCCATGTACCTGGGTGTGAAAGCCGTGCTGGCCAAATCCTTTGCCCGCATTCACCGGGACAACCTGATCAACTTTGGTATTCTGCCCCTCACCTTCATTGAACCTGCAGATTACGACAGGTTGGAGCAGGACGATGTGCTGCAGATCGATCAGATACACCAGGCACTGCAAGACGGAGCGGACCTGGAGGTTAAAAATGTCACCCGTAATTTTACCATTAAAGCACGGACGCAGCTAACGCCCCGGCAGGTGGAGATCATCCTGGCGGGAGGCTTGCTTAATTATACGCGCAGGGGCTAGACATGCGTAACAGGGAGCATCAGTGCTTGACATGAAATAAGGACGGTACGGTATCCGGAAATAATTAAAGGAGCCCGATGCGTTATACAATAAAGCAAGAGGTCTGGATAATTCTACCCGGGCCTCCCTGGCCGCTCTGGGGTTGGAGCTGGCCGAGCTGCCCCAATGGACCTGCTGCGGAACAGTATTTCCCCTGGCCCGGGATAATTACATGGGCATGGTCGCAGCGGCGCGTATTTTGGCCGGTGTCGCCGGGGGCAAAACAAGCCGCCCCGCAAAATTGCCAAATATAACCTTTCCTCCCGCACGGACTGGGAAGCAACCACGGCTGAAAGACGTTAATTCCTGTAAAAGAGCCACTCTATGCCTGATTTTGGGTGAAGGCGGCCAGGATCTCCCGGGCTTCCTGGATTCTTGCCGCCGGCACCCATATTTCCAGGGCGACTACCGGACCCATGATAACCTTCAAGCAGCGGTTGATGCCGGAATATTTGCGCTGGGTGGGGATGCCGGCATGATTCAACAGGCCGGCAATCATGTCCGCTTCCAGGTCATTGGCGGCAGTACACAGTTTTTCCCAGGCCACTTCCCCCACCTCATTCTTTTTTTAATTATTCTTTCCGGCCCGGCCGCATTTTTGTATACCATTTTGGCCCTTAGAATAACGTCGTGGTCAGGAAGTAAAATAAACCGGGTACCAGTATGGGGCCCTGGGGCGGCGTATCGCCGGCCGGGTGAGGGCGTAAAAAGCAGAGGCCCGGTTGACAGGTCTGGTTGCCGGGAGATAAAATGTGGTAGCAAAACCTCCTGGTAGGTGAGATGAACATGGGCATCACGTATATCGAGGGTACGGTAATCGGACCCACTGGCAAGGAAGCCAGGGTCAGTTTCCTGGTGGACAGCGGGGCCAAATACTCCTTGCTTCCCCTGGATGTCTGGCAGAAGATCGAACTGGTACCCAAAAGAAAAATGACCTTTATCCTGGCCGATGGTACCGAGATGGAAAGACACGTATCGGAGTGTTATATAATCCTTCCCCATGGAGAAGCCCATACGCCGGTTATCCTTGGTGAACCGGGGGATGAGGCCTTGCTGGGAGTGGTTACGCTGGAGATTCTCGGTTTGGTTTTAAACCCGTTCAACCGGATTCTCCAGCCCATGCGGATGGCCCTTTAGCGAGTGGTGCCTGACAGTTTACCGGGATAGGGACCTGTTATTAAGCTCCGGGGGTTCAGTCTTCCACTGGTATGGTCAGTAGATCAGTTTGTTTGAATGCCGGCATCTAGTAAATAAGCCCCAAGGGGTCTGCTACCCTTGGGGTTTCTTCGTTTCTTTAAGTCGGCGGCCGGTTATAATCCCGGTGTGAACCCATTCCGCCCTTTTTTTGTGGTATACTTATGATATTCCGGTATCATTGATGGGAAATAAATCTAAAAAAGAGCAAGTTCGAATAGATTATTACAAAACTATGGTGGGGAGGACGGTCGATGGCAAAAAAACGGGTGGCGGTCATTTTTGGCGGGCGTTCGGGAGAGCACCAGGTCTCCTTAAACTCGGCAGCTTCGGTGATTGGCGCCCTGGATAAGGAAAGGTACGAGATTATTCCCGTGGCCATTACTCCGGAAGGAAAATGGTTCGCAGGCATTGAGCCGGCACAATTGCTGGCCGGAGAGGACCCGGAGCAACTGGGACAAAGGGTCGTTCTGCTGGCGGACCCCACTTATGGGGGCCTGGCTCCTGTGGGGGACGGGTGCGTAAGGGTGGAACAGTTGTGTCCTATCGATGTGGCTTTCCCGGTATTGCACGGTACCTTTGGCGAGGATGGTACCGTCCAGGGACTTCTGGAGCTGGCCAACATCCCCTATGTAGGGGCGGGGGTGATGGCTTCGGCAGTGGGTATGGATAAAGTAATGATGAAGACCGTCTTTGCCCGGCACGGCCTGCCCCAGGTGCGTTTCTGCCACTTCCTGCGCCGTGATTGGGAGCGGGATCCGGAGGCGGTGCTGGACAGGGTGGAACAGTTGGGTTATCCCGTCTTTGTCAAGCCAGCCAACCTGGGTTCCAGTGTGGGCATATCAAAGGTGAGGAACCGGGAGGAACTGCGGGAGGCCATAGACCTAGCCGCCGGCTACGATCGCAAGATTATCGTGGAGGAATTTGCGGATGTCCGGGAGGTGGAAGTAAGCGTCCTGGGCAACGATGATCCCATGGCTTCCCTGCCGGGGGAAATCATTCCTTTAAACGAGTTCTACGATTATGAAGCCAAATACGTGGAGGGAAAATCCCGGCTGGTTATACCGGCCCAGTTGCCGGGAGAAACCATGCTGGAGTTGCAAAAATTGGCGATCCGCGCGTTTAAGGCCCTGGACTGTGCCGGTTTGGCCCGGGTAGACTTTTTCCTGCGCCGGGATAACGGGGCCGTGCTGATCAACGAAATCAATACCATTCCCGGTTTTACCCGCACCAGCATGTATCCCAAGATGTGGGAGGTCACCGGCATCCCTTATCAGGATTTGCTGGACCGGCTTATTGAGCTGGCCCTGGAAAGGCACCGGGAAAAAAACCGGTCCCGGACCACCTTCCAGCCGCCGGGGCCGCCGGTTAAAACCGGCCGGTTTTAACCGCGTAACCCTTGTCCGGGACCGAAAAAATACCATTGCACACAACGTCGTAGGGGAGCTGGTACCATGTTTACCTGCTCGGAATCAAAACCCTGCCCGGGCAAATGGGGAGCGGTAGCCCGGCTGGCATTAATGGGACGCTTTCTTTTTCTGGCCTTTCCGGGGGTGGCCCGGGAGTTGAAAAACTGGAGACTGATGGCGTTACGCTGTCCCGAGCCGCACCTGCGTCAGATGGCCCTGGCCAGCATTGGTGCCAAGGCATTTCACTGCCAGGGGGGCAGCGTCTTCAGCGCCTGGACCGGCAACCACCGCCGGGAGTTGATCCGGGCCATTGTGGCCCTGCAGACGATCAGCGACTACCTGGATAATTTGTGCGACCGGGCGGGGGTGCAGGACGGGGAGGCCTTTCACAGACTGCACCGGGCCTTTGTGGACGCCCTTTGTCCCGGGGCGTCGGGGTGCGATTATTATGTCCTCTACCCCTACCGGGAGGACGGCGGGTACCTGCAGGAACTGGTACGCTCCTGCCAGCAGGCCCTGGCCCGGTTGCCCGCCTACGGGCCGCTGCGGGAAAGGGCCTGCTGGCTGGCCGAACTCTATTGTCAGCTTCAGGTGTACAAGCACATCCAGTGGCCTCTAAGGGTGAAAAGTCTGACCACCTGGCTGGAACCCTTGCTGGAAAGCCTTCCGGAAAGGCTCTACTGGTGGGAGCTGGCTGCGGCCACCGGTTCAACCATTGGCATCTTTGCCCTCTTCGCCCTGGCGGCCAGGGGGAGTTACACCACGGACGAGGTGGAAAGAGTCACCGCCGCCTATTTTCCCTGGATCTGCGGGTTGCACATTTTACTGGATTACCTTATCGACCAGCAGGAAGATGTGGAAGGCGGCGACTTAAACTTTGTTTCCTATTACCGGGACGGGCAACAGGCCGCCGGGCGCCTGAAGTATTTTGTGGACCGGTCCCTGGCCCTGGCCGCGGAACTACCCGATTCCTTTTTCCACATGACCGTAGTACAGGGCCTTCTAGCCATGTACCTGTCCGACGCAAAGGTAGACGGGCAGGGCCTGCAGGCCACCAGCCGCCTGCTTTTGGACAGCGGCGGCCCCGCTGCCCGCCGGCTGTACCGCTTGTGCGCTTTTTTACGGAAAGTGGGGATTGTTTAAACGCGGCCTGCGTAAAAGATTTCAGATTTATATGATAATTAGTAAGGGGGGTGTAAGAGGAATGAGTAAGGCGCAGATCTACTTTGTCCTGGCCCTGGTTTTGGCCGTGCTGGTGGCAGTATTTGCTGTCCAGAATCTCGAGCCGGTTAGCATAAACTTCTTGTTCTGGCACCTGGATGGCATCTCCAAGGTGCTAGTGATCCTGTTTTCCACCATGGCGGGTGCCCTGGCGGTACTGTTCCTGGGTGTATGGTGGTATTTCCGTAGATACCTTTACATCCGCCGCCTGGAAGGGGAAGTCCAGAAGCTACGGGGCGAGCTCGACGATTGTAAAAAGGTGGCTAAGCTTTCTCCGGCCAGGGAGTCGCCGGATACTGCTTCCGGCCCGTTTGGGGCGGGTCCTGAAAAATAAAACGGTACCTTTGCTTGAGATGGTGAAACCTCCCGCCATCCCCTGTGATCTATTTCATTGTCCGTCTTAATTTTATACCCTATAATGGGTCCTGATAAATACCAGACCAGCGGGAAAAAAGGATGATGCAGGTGAAATGGACCAAAGAGGCCCTGCAGTATATGAACAACGTTCCCTTTTTTGTGCGGGAAAAAGCCAGGAAAAAGGTGGAGGAGTGGGCCAGGCAAAAAGGGGTCGAGGAAATCACCATGAACGAGGTTATGGAAGCCCGGAGCAAAATGACCGCCCGGGATCCCAATGCCCCCCCGCCGGCCAAACCCAGGATTGCCGTGGTACGCTGCAACATTGTTTCCGAGGTCTGCCCGGGCGTGGGCTGTCTTAACAGCTTCAACAAAAGGGAGCAGCACTTTGCCCGCTACGGCCCCGATGCCGAGCTGATCGGCTTTTTCACCTGCGGAGGATGTTGCGGACGCCGCGTTTCCCGGTTGGTGGAAAAATTGCTGCCCTACGATCTCACCCATGTTCATTTGAGCTCATGCATGCTTTTGGAGGGGGACTATCCCAGGTGTCCTTTCAAGGAGCAGATAAAGAAGACCATCCAGGCCAAAGGTGTGGAGGTCATCGAGGGGACGCACCACTGATGCACCGCGTGCCAGTTCTTCCAAAAAATTTTTGCGGGCATACAGGAAAACAGTTATCAATCTTGAATTCTATATTAAGAAAGCAAAAACGTTTTCGCTGTAGCTTTGTACGGTTTAGCGGTGGGATATAACTAACTGGCTCATCTATGCAACAAAAGGGGGAATACAATAATCATGCAACCGGTGGAAATCAAAACGAAAATATACTGGGTGGGCGGCATCGATTGGGACCTGCGTTACTTTCATGGCTATCTCACTCCGCGGGGAACCACCTATAATGCCTACCTGATTGTGGATGAAAAAATTGTGCTGGTGGATACAGTCAAACACTACCTGTTTGATGAGATGTTGAGCAGGATCAAAAAAGTTGTGGACCCGGCCAAAATCGACTACCTGGTGGTCAATCATGTGGAAATGGATCATTCCGGCAGCGTCCCCAAAATAATGGATCTCGCCCCGGGTGCCAAAATCGTAACTTCGCCCCAGGGGAAAAAGGGTTTGGAGCGGCATTACAAAAGGAATTGGGATTTTGTGGTTGTTAATTCCGGTGACGAACTCAACATCGGCTCCCGCACTTTAAAGTTTGTGCACACTCCCATGGTGCACTGGCCCGACTCAATGGTCACCTATATTCCTGAAGAGAAACTGCTTTTGCCCAACGATGCCTTTGGACAGCACATTGCCAGCATCGAACGTTTTGATGATGAGCTGGGATGGGATGTGGTTCACGAGGAAGCGGCAAAGTACTACGCCAATATCGTTTTGCCCTACGGCGACCAGGTAAACAAGGCCCTGGATGTTGTTTCCCATCTGCCCATTGACGTGATTGCCCCCAGCCACGGGGTGATCTGGCGCTCCTTCCTGCCCCGGATTTTACAGGTTTACCGCCGGTGGGCCAATCACGAAACCGGGAAGAAAGCGCTTATAGTATACGATACCATGTGGGGTTCTACGAAGAAAATTGCTCTGGCCCTGCAGGACGGCCTGGAGGATGCGGGTATTCCCGTTACGGTCAGGTTCCTGCAGACCAGCCACATCTCGGAGATTATGCCCGACGTGCTTGTATCGAAAGCCATTTTAATTGGCACGCCCACCTTGAACAACGGCATGCTGCCCAGCGTGAGTGCTTTTCTCACCTACCTTAAAGGACTGAGGCCGAAAAGCCGGATCGGGTTTGCCTTTGGTTCTTACGGCTGGGGTGGTCAGGGTGCGAAAGAAGTAAAGGCGTTTATGCAATCGATGGGCTGGGAAGTGCCGCTGGATGTCGTCAACCTTCAGTATGTCCCCGGTGAGGACGAGCTGGAAGCGGTGAGGGAAATGGGACGTAAGCTGGGGGAGGTGCTGTAGCTGGAGTGCAAACTTGAACATGCCGCAGGACCGGGAAAAGTTAGTTGATGTAGGGGGATGCTGTAGCTGGAGTGTAAACCCCCGGTAAAGGGCACCCGCCACAAAGGGCCTGCGTTTGAAGAGTGAATGCCCGGGGGAAAGCTATTTTAACCAGCAGCGGGTGCGGGCGGTCGTTATGTTATGGAACGCCTGGAAGAGACGGCAATAAGGTAAATTTTTAAATGCCAGAGGGGGATGGTCTTTCTGGACTCCAAAGCCCTGCACAAGATCAGTTACGGTCTTTATGTTATCACCTCTAAAAAAGGTGACCGTTTTAACGGCCAGATTGCCAATACGGTGTTTCAAATTTCAAATGAGCCACCGACAATTGCCGTGAGTATTAACAAGCAAAACCTGACCCACGGGTTTATCAAGGAAAGCAGGGTTTTTGCGGTTTCCGTATTAGCCCAGGAGGCCCCTCTTTCCTTAATCGGCCGCTTTGGCTTTAAAAGCGGCAGGGAAGTGGATAAGTTCGACGGCCTGAAGTATGAACTCAGTCAAAACGGGTTACCCTACCCCGCCGAACATGTTCTCGCCTACCTGGAGGCCAAGGTAATTCTGGAAGTGGATGCCGGAACGCACACCATTTTTATTGGCGAACTCACCGATGCAAAAGTGTTAAAAGAAGGTACTCCCATGACCTATGCTTACTATCACCAGGTAAAAAGGGGGAGTATTCCTAAAACCGCTCCCACCTTTATTCAAAAACAAGCAGAGGTGACTGTAAAAATGGATAAATACGTATGTTCTGTCTGCGGTTACGTTTACGATCCGGAAGTAGGCGATCCGGAAAACGGTGTACCTCCGGGAACGTCCTTTGAAAAACTTCCCGACGATTGGACGTGTCCTGTTTGTGGAGTGAGTAAAGGGGAGTTTGAGAAGGAAAGGTGACATTTTCCCTTAATAAATTTATAGCCAAGCTCGTTCCATAAACGTTCCAAAAATCGCCTTGCCGTGTGGCAAGGCGATTTTCTTGTGCGCCCGGCATGGGCGTTAACTTGGTGGTGAAAGTCCACTGCAGGCGAGGCAGCACCAGTCTGCTAGCCAAAGGCAAGGGTGTCCATCGCGAGGTGGAATCCGAAGGAAGCCGGCGGCAAAACCACGGCCCGATGAACAAGAACCCCATAAG